>PBVB01000032.1 GCA_002728075.1 Flavobacteriaceae bacterium | reverse complement strand
AAAATCTATAATATATCTGTATAATAACTTGATTTACAGCAATATAAATATCATTATTGCAATTTGAACATAATAACATTTTTTAATTCCTAAAGCCATAAGGATTTATTCGAAACTAATTTTGTTTCGCTTCTATTAATTATGTTAAATAAATACAGTAAAACAGTTACTCAAGATTCAAGTCAACCGGCAGCNCAGGCAATGCTTCATGCTATCGGTTTAAGTGAAGATGATTTAAAAAAACCATTTGTAGGAATCGCAAGCACAGGTTACGAAGGTAACCCTTGTAATATGCATCTAAACGATTTNTCAAAATCTATAAAAANTTCTATCATATCTAGTAATTTGGTTGGTTTAATTTTTAATTCTATCGGAGTTAGTGATGGAATCTCTATGGGAACTCCTGGGATGAGATTCTCATTNCCTTCTAGAGATATAATTGCTGATTCTATTGAGACTGTTGTGCAGGCAATGTCTTACGATGCTCTGNTAACGGTTGTAGGATGTGANAAAAACATGCCTGGTGCTTTAATGGGAATGTTNAGNTTAAATAGACCCAGTATTCTTGTNTATGGAGGAACGATTGCTCCTGGTTTTCACAAAGGAAGTAAACTCGATGTTGTGTCTGCCTTTGAAGCCTGGGGAGAGAAGGTTTCTGGAAAAATATCTGAAAATGAGTTTAAATGTGTAATTAAAAACGCATGCCCTGGAGCAGGTGCATGTGGTGGAATGTATACTGCAAACACAATGGCCTCAGCTATAGAAGCATTAGGTATGTCTCTTCCTTACAATTCATCAAATCCAGCTATAAGCGAAAACAAAAAAAATGAATGTCATCATATTGGAAATGCAATCAAAAATATTTTAGAATTAGATTTAAAACCTAGGGATATTGTAACAAGAAGTTCAATTGAAAATGCAATAAGATTGATCGCTGTTTTGGGAGGTTCTACCAATTCAGTACTACACTTTTTGGCTATCGCAAAAGCTGCAAAAGTTGACTTTAGTATAGATGATTTCCAAAAAATAATGGAAGCAACTCCATATCTAGCTGATTTAAAACCTAGCGGAAGGTTTTTAATGGAAGATTTACATAAAGTAGGAGGAATACCTTCTGTATTAAAGTTAATGCTCAAAAACAACTTATTGGATGGTAATTGTATTACAGTAACGGGTAAAAGTCTCTCTTCTAATTTGGAAGATTTGCCTGATTTAAAAGAAAATCAAAACATAATCCATCCCATCAAAAATCCTATTAAGAAAACGGGCCACATTCAAATTCTAAAAGGTAACATTGCAAATGAAGGAGCTGTTGCAAAAATTACAGGAAAAGAAGGTTTAGTTTTTAAAGGACCTGCAAAAGTTTTTGACAGCGAACAAGCAGCAAATGATGGAATTAAAAATGGTTTTGTGAAAAAAGGTCAGGTTGTTGTGATACGATACGTTGGTCCCAAGGGAGGGCCAGGTATGCCTGAGATGTTGAAGCCAACTGCCGCTATTATGGGAGCTGGATTGGGCAAAGATGTAGCACTAATTACTGATGGTCGCTTTTCGGGAGGTACCCACGGTTTTGTTGTAGGTCACATTGTACCTGAAGCACAAGAAGGAGGAAATATTGCACTTATTGAAGACAATGATATGATAGAAATAAACGCTGAAAAAAATACAATAGAACTTCTTGTCGATAAAGAAGAATTAATTGAACGAAATAAAAATTGGACTCAACCGCAATACAAATTTAAAAGTGGAACTTTACTTAAGTATATAAGAAATGTTTCAAATGCTTCTATAGGATGTGTAACAGATGAATATGAAGAACAATAAACTAAATATCTCAGGTGCTGAGGCGTTAATTAGAGCTCTGTTAGAGGAGGGTGTCGATTTGCTTTTTGGATATCCTGGAGGTGCAATTATGCCAGTTTATGATGAACTTTATAAATTCAGTGACAAAATCAACCACATCCTTACACGACATGAACAAGGTGCTACCCATGCAGCTCAAGGTTACGCTCGTTCCTCCGGAAAAGTTGGAGTAGCTATTGCTACATCTGGCCCAGGTGCTACAAATTTAGTCACAGGAATCGCTGATGCTCAAATTGATTCCACACCCATTGTTTGTATAACAGGTCAAGTAGCGTCTCATTTGTTGGGTTCAGACGCTTTTCAAGAAACTGATATAATTGGTATTTCAACTCCTGTTACAAAATGGAATTATCAAATTACAAAAGCAAGCGAAATCCCAGATATAATTTCCAAAGCCTTTTATATTGCCTCATCTGGACGGCCAGGCCCGGTATTAATTGATATTACCAAAGATGCTCAATTTGAATTTTGTGATTATAATTATAAAAAATGTAATGGTATAAGAAGTTATTTACCTGTTCCTGAACTTCAAAATGAACAAATTGCTGAAGCAGCGAAAGTGATTAATTCTTCGAAGAAACCCCTAATTGTTTGGGGTCAAGGAGTAATCTTAGCAGAAGCTGAAAATGAATTTAAAGAATTTGTAGAAAATTCAGGAATACCTGCTGTTTGGACAATCTTGGGCCTATCAGCTCTCCCGACCGAACACCCTTTAAACATGGGAATGGTTGGAATGCACGGTAATTATGGTCCCAATATACTTACAAATGAGTGTGATGTTTTAATAGCTGTAGGCATGAGGTTTGATGATAGAGTTACAGGGAATCTAAAAACTTATGCAAAGCAAGCCAAAATAGTTCATTTGGAAATTGATCCTGCTGAAATATCAAAAAATGTTTTTGCTCATTATCCGATTTTAGGTGATTGCAAAGAAAGTTTAATGAANCTNTCANACCTNGTTAACAAAAAGTCACTTGATAANTGGATTGGTCTTTTTGATAAACACATGAAAATNGANTATAAATCAGTAATCGAAAAGGATTTGTTTCCNAGCAAAGATGGCTTAACAATGGGNGAAGTAATTAATTCAATAAATAAACANTCAAANGGNGANGCNATCATAGTNACAGATGTTGGTCAACATCANATGGTNGCCTGTAGATANGCAAAATTTAATTCTTCAAAAAGTAATATAACCTCCGGAGGTTTAGGAACAATGGGGTTTGCNTTACCTGCTGCTATAGGAGCTAAAATTGGNGCTAGTCACAGAGAAGTTGTTGCCGTAATTGGNGATGGTGGATATCAAATGACCATNCAAGANTTNGGNACAATTTTTCAAACTAAAACCGCTGTAAAGATAGTTGTATTAAACAATGATTATCTTGGNATGGTAAGACAGTGGCAACAACTATTTTTTGATAAAAGATATGCTTCGACTGAAATGGTAAATCCAGACTTTGTGAAAATTGCTGAAGGATATAGCATTCAGGCTAAAAGAGTAACTGATAGAAAAGACTTAGACAATGCTGTCAAACTATTGATTGAATCCAAAGATGCATTTTTCTTAGAAGTATGTGTTGAAAAAGAGGATAACGTTTTTCCAATGATTCCATCTGGTGCATCCGTCTCTGATATAAGATTAAAATAATGGAAGAAAAAATTCAATATACAATNTCCATCTATTCAGAGAACAANGTGGGACTNCTCAATAGNGTATCTGCNATATTTTTGAAAAGGCATGTNAATATTATGAGTTTTTCNACTTCCCAATCTGAAATAAAAGANGTTTTTCGNTTCGTTATTGTAGTTTCTGTAAGTGAGNTACAAATNAAAAAATTGGTTCAACAAATTGAAAAACAAGTTGATGTAATTAAAGCATTTTATCATACAGATAAAGAAACNATCTTTCTTGAGTCAGCACTATACAAGGTCAAATCAAGTTCACTTTTTGAAGAGAGGCAAATCCAAAACATTATTAAAGATAGTCATGCAAATATCGTAACCGTATCACCAGAATTTTTTGTGATTGAAAAAACAGGATTTAGAAAGGATACTGAAAAGTTAAGAGAAGACCTTTCTAAGTATGGACTTTTACAATTTGTAAGGTCAGGCAGAATTTCGGTAACAAAAGCACCAATGGGAATATCGCAAATATTGAATAACTTTAAAAATCAAAACAAAAAAAATGAGTAATTATTTTAATAAACTATCTCTAAGTGAAAAAATAAACCAGCTTGGTAAATGTAGGTTTATGTCACAGTCGGAATTTGGAAACGGGGTAGAAGCTTTAAAAAGTAAAAAAATCGTTATAGTTGGTTGTGGAGCTCAAGGTTTAAATCAGGGGCTAAATATGAGAGACTCAGGTCTAGATATTTCTTTTGCCTTAAGACAAGAATCAATTGACCAAAAAAGAAATTCATTTTTAAGCGCTACAAAAAACAATTTTAAAACTGGAAATTTTAAGGAGCTAATTCCAACTGCTGATTTGGTTCTAAATTTAACCCCAGATAAAAATCACACCTCAGTTGTAAATACTATTATGCCATTAATGAAAAAAGGATCTATACTTTCTTATTCTCATGGGTTTAATATTGTAGAGGAAGGAATAGAGGTTCGAGACGATATTACTGTAATTATGGTGGCACCAAAATGCCCTGGCACGGAGGTTAGGGAAGAGTACAAAAGAGGTTTTGGTGTACCAACTTTGATTGCAGTTCATCCTGAGAATGATCCTGACAATAAAGGTTTAGAAATTGCTAAATCATATGCTGTAGCTACAGGAGGTCACAGAGCAGGAGTTTTGGAATCCTCTTTCGTTGCTGAGGTTAAATCAGATTTAATGGGAGAGCAAACCATTTTGTGCGGTATACTCCAAACGGGCTCCATTTTATGTTTCGATAAAATGATTGAAAATGGAATAGAAGCTGGATATGCGGCGAAGTTAGTTCAGTTTGGCTGGGAAACAATTACAGAAGCTTTGAAGCACGGTGGAATTACTAATATGATGGATCGTCTTTCTAATCCAGCTAAAATTAAAGCTTTTGAGTTGTCTGAAAAATTAAAATCAATAATGACTCCTTTATTCAAAAAGCACATGGATAATATAATGTCAGGAGAATTTTCCAAAATCATGATGGAGGACTGGTCAAATAACGATAAAGATCTTTTGAAATGGAGGTCTGAAACTGCAGATACTCAATTTGAAAAAACGAAAAATACTGATAAAAAAATACCTGAGCAGGAGTATTTTGATAATGGTATATTGATGGTTGCATTTGTTAGGGCAGGAGTAGAACTCGCATTTGAAACAATGGTTGCAGCTGGAATAAAAGAAGAATCGGCTTATTACGAATCTCTTCACGAAACCCCCCTAATTGCGAATACAATAGCTAGAAAAAAGCTTTATGAAATGAACAGAATTATTTCTGATACAGCAGAATATGGCTGCTATCTATTTGATCATGCTTGTAAACCACTTTTGAAGAAATTTATGAGCGAAATTGATGTTGACGTTATCGGCAAGTCATTTAATAGTGGTAAAGATAATTATGTGGATAATAAAAAATTAATTGATATTAACGAAATTATTAGATTTCATCCAGTTGAAAATATAGGATACGAATTAAGAGAATCAATGACCGGGATGAAAAAAATTATATAATGAATTTCCCCACAATTGAAGGTTGTTATCAAGCTAAAGAAAGACTTTGCAATGTTTCAACAAATACTCCTTTTCAATTCTTAGATAGAATATCTAATAATTTTAATGCTGAGATTTACACGAAAAGAGAGGATTTACAACTAGTAAGGTCTTTTAAAATAAGGGGTGCGTTTAATAAGATCGTTGCTCTTTCTAAGGATGATCTTAAAAGAGGTATAGTNTGTGCTAGTGGAGGAAATCATGCTCAAGGATTTGCATTTGCNTGTAATTATTTAAAAATTAAGGGAACAGTATTTATGCCTTTGCCGACTCCAAAGCAAAAAATAGATAGAGTAAAAATGTTTGGAGCTGAATACATTAAAATTATCCTTAAAGGTGATACTTATGATGATTCCCAAAGTGAAGCAGAAAAATATCAAGTAAAATCANATTCCGTTTTCATTCATCCNTTTGATGATGTAGAGGTTATTCATGGACAAGCAACTATCGCACTTGAAATTCTGGACCAAATTGACTTTGATCTTGATTACATGTTTATTCCTGTNGGTGGTGGAGGTCTTGTTTCTGGCTTTTTGACAGTTTTTAAAAANTTGTCACCAAAAACTAAAATAGTAGGTGTCGAACCCTCTGGTGCAACCTCATTTATAACATCTTTAAAGAATAATAGAAATACCCAGTTAAAAACTATTGATAAGTTTGCGGAAGGTGTTGCTATTCAAAAAATGGGAGANATTTGCTTTAATTATTGTAAAGATTTAATCGATAAAACTATTTCAGTTGACGAGGGAAGAATTTGTAAAGAAATTTTGGATTTATATAACAAGGAAGGCATTGTAGTAGAGCCTGCTGGTGCGATTTCTCTTGCCTGTCTTGATCAATTCTCAGATGAAATTAAAGGAAAAAAAATAGGGACCATCATTTGTGGGGGAAATAACGATATTACAAGAACTCCAGAAATTAAAGAAAGGGCCCTTCTTTATAGTAATTTAAAGCATTATTTTATTGTGAGATTTCCTCAAAGGGCTGGTTCTTTGAAACAGTTTGCGTCAGAAATACTTGGTCCTACAGACGACATAACTTTTTTTGAATACTCAAAGAAAAGTAANAGAGTTGTTGCTCCTGCAGTTGTTGGTATTGAACTGAAATCCAAAAACGATTTAACACCTCTTATTAAAAGAATGAAGGANAGTGGTTTCTANGGTGAGTATTTNAATGAGAAGCCAGATCTATTTCAGTNTCTAATCTAGTTAAANATCATAGGTATAAAAAACTTATACATCAAAATCAGTANTAGTATTGATAAAATATTTATAAGAATTCCAGCCCTGACCATTTCAGAAACTTTAACATAGCCGCTAGCAAAAACAATAGCATTTGGTGGAGTTGCCATTGGCAACATAAAAGCACAACTGCTTGCCATAGTTATTGGAATTAAAAGGTGCAAAATAGGAATTTCTAAACCAATTGCAATTCCTGCCATTACTGGTGCAAGTACTGCTACTAANGCTACATTACTCATCAACTCTGTCATGAATAACATCATGGTTATTAAAAGAGACACGGTTATTAAGATATTTAAATTAGCANCAGCAATAGAGTCAGTAATAAGTGAAACGATCCCGGTTTCGGACATTCCCTTTGCCAATGCAAGTCCACCACCGAAAAGAATAAGGATNCCCCAAGCTAAGTTTTTTGTGTCNTTCCANTTTAATATAAATTGAGGTTTTGAGAATTTGGANGGGATTGCNAAAAGAGAAATTGCACAACCAACGCTAATAATTGTGTCTGANAATTTAAANCCNGGGATTAATTTATTTATAAGTGTTCTAAAAATCCATAAAAAAACAGTTATACCAAATATTATCAATACATGCATTTCTTTTTTACTCAATTTTCCAAGTTCATTTAGTTTATTACTAATTAGTTGAGATGAGGATTTAAATTTTATATTTTCATTTCTAAAAAGCACCCTTGTTAAGAGTAAATAAACTATAGCCAATAATATCATTGAAAAAGGAAGACCAATAACCATCCAATTCAGAAATGAAATTTCAATGTTATATTCGTTTTCCAATAGACCAATAAGAACAGAATTTGGAGGCGTTCCTATAACAGTAGCTATACCACCTGAATTCGCTGAGAAAGCAATACCAAGCATTACACTAAGAGAAAAGTTTTTCTCACTTTTTGCTCCCCCTTTTTTATTATCAATTAAAAGATTTATTACAGAAAGGGCAATAGGGAGCATCACAACTGTACTTGCGGTGTTGGATATCCACATACTCATAAAAGCGGTTGCAATCATAAAACCCAGAATGACTCTGTTGGGAGAAGTTCCGGTTTTATTTATTATTGTTAGTGCAATTCTTTTGTGTAGGTTAACTTTTTCAAGTGCTAGNGCTAAGACAAATCCACCAAAAAAGAGAAANACTATTGAGCTTCCATAATTTGCCCCAACNTGATTTATTTCCATCACCTGGAACAAAGGAAATATTACAAGAGGCAAAAGTGANGTAACAGAAATTGAAACCGCTTCNGAAATCCACCAAATTATCATCCATGCAGCAAGAGCGATAACAACGGATGCTTTTTCATCTATGTTNTCAAGACTAAGTGAATTTAAAAAAATAAAAGACAACGGGCCTAATATTAAACCTATTTTTTTAACCATAAATATTTAGAAATGACATTTAAATAAAATTATTAATTAAATATTTTAAAATTGATTTGTAAAGGTTTTTTTTACTTACAATTATATTTTTTATTTTCGAAAAAAAATATCAATGGAAGTTAAGCCTTCAAAGCCAGATTCCAANGAATCTTACGAAAAATTTGTTGATTGTAAAACTTATTTGGTCGATGGAAAATTAAAAAATTGGNCTGGCAAATCAAGTCATGTTTTTTCCAACATCTATACACGAAACAAGGATGGAGAAATAAAACCTACGCTTTTGGGNTCAATTCCTGACATGGAAACCGAGCCAGCACTTGAAGCTCTAGATTCTGCTGTGGGTGCCTTTAATAGAGGTAAAGGTAAGTGGCCTACAATGAGGGTAGGAGAAAGNATTAAGTGTTTGGAAAAGTTTGCTGGTAAAATGAAAAATCACCGAGANGAGGTNGTTAATTTGTTAATGTGGGAAATATCTAAAAATAAGTCTGATTCATACAAAGAATTTGATAGAACGGTTGATTACATATANGATACTATTGAAGCCTACAAAGANATNGATAGAAAAAGTGCAAANTTTGAAAAACAATCTGGTATTTATGCTCATATNAGAAGAGGACCNTTGGGAGTNATTTTATGTTTGGGACCTTATAATTACCCTTTAAACGAAACCTTCTGTTTACTAATTCCTGCCATCATTATGGGAAATACTGCAGTTTTTAAGCCTGCTAAGCATGGTGTTTTATTAATTACCCCACTTTTAAAAGCCTTTAAAGAAAGCTTTCCTCCAGGGGTTGTGAATATTTTATTTGGTAGAGGTAGGAAAATCGCTTCTCCNATAATGAAAACTGGTAAAATCGANGTTTTAGCTTTGATTGGACATTCTTCNTCAGCTGTTGCTCTACANGATCTACATCCAAATAAAAATAGGTTAAGATTAGTTTTAGGTTTAGAAGCTAAAAATCCAGGAATTGTTTTACCTGACGCTGATTTGGATCTAACAATCAAGGAGTGTATATCAGGAACTTTATCATACAACGGGCAAAGATGTACCGCACTAAAAATTTTATTTGTTCATGAATCAATAGTCGATGAATTCAATAAAAAATTTGCAATAGCGGTTGATAATTTAAAATATGGTCTTCCTTGGGAGAAAGATGCTTTTTTGACTCCTTTGCCNGAGCCTCANAAAGCAAATTATATGCAAGATTTAATTNATGATGCANTNAAAAAAGGTGCGAAGATTATTAATAAAAAAGGNGGNNCATTATCTCATAATTATTTGTATCCNGCTATTTTATATCCTGTGTCTACAGATATGAATATATATCATGAGGAGCAGTTTGGNCCTGTGATTCCANTTATGTCTTACAAAGATATAGATGAACCTTTAAATGTTATGGCTGCNTCAGAATATGGACAGCAAGTCAGCTTATTCGGAAATGATNTNTCTAAAATTGGTCCATTAGTTGATATTTTAGCAAATCTAGTTTGCAGGGTAAATTTGAATAGTGCTTGTCAAAGAGGTCCAGATGTTTATCCTTTTACAGGTAGAAAAAATTCTGCTGTTAGTACTTTAAGTGTTCACGATGCTTTAAGATCCTTTTCGATCAGAACTTTTGTTGCAGCAAAAGATAATCCTAAGAATAATGAAATAATTGGTTCTTTATTAAATTCTAAAGATTCAAATTTTATAAATACAGAATATCTCTTATAATTTAACTTGATTTAATGTAATCACAAATTTTATCTCCAACTTCAGAAGTGGTGTAATATAGATTGCCGTTTGACAAATCCTGAGTTACAAATCCTTCTTCAATCGACTTTTCTACAGAGTTTTTAATTAAATCTGATTCTAACTTTAGGTTGAATGACATTTCAAACATCATAGCAGCGGAAAGTATTGTTGCTAAGGGATTTGCAATGTTTTTTCCTGTAGCTTCAGGAAATGAACCGTGTATGGGTTCATACAATGAATTTAGCTCTCCAACTGATGCGGACGGCATCAAGCCCATTGATCCTGAAATAACTGAAGCTTCATCTGTCAAAATATCACCAAATAAGTTTTCTGTTATAAGTACATCATAATTTTTAGGCGATTGGATTAAACGCATTGCTACTGCATCTACTAACTCGTATGAAACTTCTATACTGGGGTAGTCTTTTTCCATTGATTGAATAGTTTCTCTCCATAGCCTTGAAGTCTCCAAGACATTCGCCTTGTCAACACAACAAAGTTTTTTCTTTCTTTTACCTGCAATTTCAAAACCCTTTTTTGCTAATCTAATTATTTCATTTCTATCATATTCACAGGTGTCAAATGCTGAATTACCTTTATTTTTTCTTCCTCTTTTTCCAAAATAAATACCTCCTGTGAGCTCTCTTACAAAAATTAAATCCGTACCATCAATGTTATTTTTCTTTAAAGGTGAGTTATCAACTAAGCTTTTAAAAGTAAATGTTGGTCTTATATTAGCAAATAGACCTAATTTTTTTCTCATTTTTAAAAGCCCTTGCTCAGGCCTTACTTTTGCTGATGGGTTATTGTCAAATTCAGGCAAACCAATTGCCCCAAACAGCACAGAATCAGAATCTAAGCAAAGATTATGGGTTTCATTTGGATATGGATCTCCGTTTTTGAAAATAGATGCAGCACCCACAATCCCTTCATTAAATAAA
Organism: Flavobacteriaceae bacterium; assembly: GCA_002728075.1. Taxonomy (GTDB): domain Bacteria; phylum Bacteroidota; class Bacteroidia; order Flavobacteriales; family Flavobacteriaceae; genus TMED96. Next base: position 8,563 of record PBVB01000032.1, on the reverse strand, counting down.
AACTCATGCTTAAATTTATCACCAATAGCCTTACAGACTTTTATAGCTTCTTTTATTACTTCTGGTCCAATTCCATCTCCTGGTAGAACTGCTATTTTTTTTTTCATTTAGTAGTATCAATTGAGTTTAACATTTTTTCAGTTGCTTTTATAGCAGAAACAGTTTGGTCAGAATCAAATCCTCTAGTTGTAAATTCAAAAGAGGTATTTTTCCAAGTTATAATTGTCTCACAAAATGCATCTGAACTACTTCCTGGAGGTATATGAACAAAATAATCAACTAACCCAGGAAGGTTCATTTTTTTTGTTTTAAAAATTTTTTTTAATGCATTGAAAAACGCATCGAATTGGCCGTCTCCAGTTGCATTTTCTTCAATTATTTCTCCGTAAAAATCAATTGAAATCGTAGTAGAGGGTCTTAATCCCTTTGAATGAGTTAAAACATACGAATGTATCTTAATGTTATTTTTTTTATTCTCACTATCAAGTACATCAGAAATAATGTAAGGTAAATCAGATCTAGTAATTTTTTGTTTCTTGTCTCCAAGTTCGATAACTCTTTTAGTAACTTTTTTTAAATCTTCTTCATTTAAAGTAACTCCCAACTCTTCAAGATTTTTTACAACATTTGCTTTACCAGACATTTTACCAAGTGCATAACTTCTTTTACGTCCAAATCTTTCTGGAATTAAATCATTGTAATATAGGTTTTTCTTGTTATCTCCGTCGGCATGAATACCTGCTGTCTGCGTAAATACATTGGAACCAACAATTGGTTTATTTGGAGGAATTCTATAACCTGTAAATGTTGAAACTAGTTGACTAACCTTATAAAGTGAATTTTCTTTGATATTTAATTTAATATTTGGAATAAAATCATTTATAGCAGCAACTGCACTTTCAAGGGCTACATTACCTGCCCTTTCACCCATTCCGTTTACAGTAAGATGTATCCCTTTGATTCCATTTTTAACTGCTTCTAGCGTATTTGAAACTCCTAAATCATAATCGTTGTGACCATGAAAATCAAAGTGGATTTTTGGATATTTTGAAGTAATTTCATTTATAAAATTTCCAGTTTTTTTAGGTGTTAGAATTCCTAATGTATCTGGTAACATTACTCTTTTTACAGTCGTTTTTGATAAAAAGTCAAGTAGAGAAAATACGTATTCTTTGGATTTTTTCATTCCGTTACTCCAATCCTCTAAATACACATTTGTTAATATCTCGCTTTTATCTGCTTCATCCAATACTTTTTGAATTTTTTCAAAATGCTCTTGGGGTTTTTGACCTAGTTGATTTTTCAAATGATTTAATGATCCTTTAGTAAGCAAATTTTGGACTTTACATCCAGTTTTATTTATCCATTCTAATGATAACCCGTTGTCCAAAAATGTCAGTACTTCAATTTTTTTTATATGTCCCTCATCTTTTGCCCAATCACAAATTTTTTTGACCGAATGAAATTCACCTATAGATACTCTAGCAGATGCTATTTCTATTCTGTCAACTGATAACTCACTAATTAATAATTTTGAAATAGTTAGTTTTTCGGAACCAGAAAAAGAGACACCGGATGTTTGTTCTCCATCTCTGAGGGTGGTGTCCATGATTTCAATATAATTGTTTACCAACGGATTCATTTATTAAAAAGGTCTTTTGGCAGCAAAGTTTTTAATTTCTGATTTCATATTTAATAGATAGTCGATATCGTCAAAGCCATTCATCATATTTTCTTTTTTATACGGATTAATTTCAAATTTTTCTATTTGTGAAATATCAGAGATTGAAACTTCTTGATCAATTAAATTTACTTTTAAAGTGACAGTTGGATTTTTTTTAATTGAATTAAAAATCAGCTCAAGAAAATCAGCGGATATTTGTACTGGTAATACACCAATGTTTAAGCAGTTATTTTTAAAAATGTCAGCAAAAAAACTTGAGATAACACAACGAAATCCATAGTCATAAATTGCCCAAACAGCATGCTCTCTGGAAGATCCTGAACCAAAATTTTTACCTGCAATTAGTATTTTCCCAGAATATCTTTTATCATTCAACACAAAATCTTTTTTTAATGTGTTGTCTTGGTTATATCGCCAGTCTCTGAAAAGATTTTTATCAAAATCTATTCTTTCAGTTGCCTTTAAAAATCTTGCTGGAATAATCTGGTCTGTATCAACATTTTCAATTTCTAACGGAACTCCCGAACTTTCTAATATTCTAAATTTTTCGTATGGCATAATTATAGTTTTCTAGGGTCAGTTATTTTACCTGTTATGGCAGCAGCAGCAGCTACAGCTGGACTTGCAAGAATTGTTCTTGCCCCCGGACCTTGTCTTCCCTCAAAATTTCTGTTTGAGGTACTAATTACATATTTTCCTGGTGGAATTTTATCGTCGTTCATTGCAAGACAAGCAGAACAACCTGGTTCTCTTACTTTAAATCCAGAAGATTCCAATTCTTCTAAAATTCCTTCGCTTTTTATTTGATCTAGTACGCGGTGTGAACCAGGAACAAGCCATGCTACTACATCATTAGCTTTTTTGAATCCTTTTGTTATTTTTGAAAATGTTCTAAAGTCTTCAATTCTTCCATTTGTACAGCTTCCTAAAAAGACATAATCAACTTTTTTCCCAACCATTTTATCACCAATTTCATATCCCATATATTTAAGGGATTTTAAGTATGATGAAGAATTCCCTTTTTCAGAATCAACATTAGGTATTTTTCCTGTTATACTAATCCCCATCCCTGGATTGGTTCCAAAAGTAACCATTGGCTCAATCTCAGTTGAATTAAAGTTATATTCTTTGTCAAAAACAGCTCCTTCGTCAGTGTGAAGAGTAGACCAATATTCAATTGCCTTTGATAAATTTTCACCTTTAGGGGTGTATTCTCGATTTTTTACATATTCAATGGTCTTTTTATCGGGAGATATTAATCCGCCTCTTGCACCCATTTCAATTGACAGGTTACAAACAGTCATTCTTCCTTCCATACTCATTTCGGAAAAAACGCTTCCGCTATATTCAACGAAATAGCCTGTTGCTCCAGATGTAGAAAGTTTAGAAATTATGAAAAGAGCAACATCTTTTGGAGTTACAGAATCCCTCAATTTTCCATCAATATTAATCCTCATTGTTTTCGGTTTTGGTTGCATAATGCACTGAGTAGATAAAACCATTTCTACTTCAGAAGTTCCAATCCCAAATGCAATGGCTCCAAATGCACCATGAGTTGACGTGTGTGAATCACCACAAACGATAGTTGTTCCGGGAAGGGTTATTCCCGATTCTGGTCCAATAACGTGAACAATTCCGTTTTTTTTATGACCTAACCCCCAAAAGACTATATCATGTTTTTTAGTATTATCTTTAAGAGTTTGAAGTTGTTTGGCAGATAGAGGGTCTCTAATTGGCAAATGTTGATTAATAGTTGGAGTATTATGATCTGCAGTTGCAAATGTCAGATTTGGATACATAACATTTAGATTTCTATTCTTTAATCCTAAAAAAGCAACAGGGCTTGTCACTTCGTGGATTAAGTGTCTGTCTATAAATAAAATGTCCGGACCATTGTCAACTTTTTTTATTACGTGGGAATCCCATATTTTGTCAAAGAGAGTTTTTTTATTCATTATAATCTTAGATATTAGCAGCTTTTACTATTTTTTGAATGTCATCATCATAAATTTCCTTTTTCGCATCGGCTAATTTTAAAAATTCGTTGTAAACTTTATCAAGTTGAATTTTATCTAATTCAAAGCCAATATTTTTTGCTCTATATGCAAGTGCTGCTCTGCCACTCCTTGCTGTTAAAATAATTGATGATTTATCCACACCCACATCTTTTGGGTCAATAATTTCATAGGTTTCTCGATTTTTAATCACTCCGTCTTGATGAATACCAGAACTATGAGCGAAAGCATTCGAACCAATTACAGCTTTGTTTGGTTGAACAATTATACCCATCAAATCAGAAACCAAAAGGCTTGTGCTATATAAATATTTAGATTTAATCGATGTTTGAAGTTTTAGCGAAGGATGTTGTCTTAGTATCATTACAACTTCTTCTAATGATGTATTTCCAGCTCTTTCACCTATTCCGTTAATAGTACATTCAATTTGTCTAGCACCGTTATTTACCCCTGAAATTGAGTTAGCTGTAGCCAAACCTAAATCATTGTGACAATGACAAGATATAATAGCTTTCTCTATGCCTTTGACATTTTCTTTTAGATATTTTATTTTTTCTCCGTATTCCTCTGGCAAACAGTAACCGGTAGTATCAGGAATATTTAAAACTGTTGCACCAGCTTTAATTACTTCCTCACAAACTTTAGCTAAAAAATTATTTTTGGTTCTTCCTGCATCTTCTGCGTAAAACTCAACATCTTCAACTTTATTTTTTGCATATCTAACTGCAGAGGTTGCTCTTTCTAAAATTTTTTCTTTCGTTGAATTGAATTTATGTTTGATATGGTAATCAGACGTACCTATACCGGTGTGGATTCTAGGATACTTAGCATTTTTAAGTGATTCAGCTGCAACATCTATATCTTTTTCAATTGCTCTTGTTAAACCACACACCTTAGAGTTTTTTACTAGTTTAGAAATTTCATCAACAGATTTAAAATCACCGGGACTAGATACAGGAAACCCTGCTTCAATAATATCAACGCCCATCTCATCCAACCTTTCAGCTATCGAAAGTTTGCTTTTAGTATCCAGTTTGCATCCAGGAACTTGCTCTCCATCTCTTAGAGTGGTGTCAAAAATATATACTTTATCGTTTACCATTTGATTTAAACAAAATTAATATTAATTAGCCAATAGAGGAATTGTTTTATTTTTTTTTCTTATTATTTTCAAGTTAATTGAATTTTATTTCAAACATTATATTTATTAGCTTTACATAAATATTTATTCCAATGTCCAAACAGAATAAAGAAAATCTTTTTCTTTTAATTAAATCTTTGTCTAAATCTGAAAAAAGACAATTCAAATTGTTTGTTGGTAGGGTGAAATCAAATAAAGATTCCAAATTTATCAAATTATTTAATTTACTTGATAAATCTTTTAAATACAATGAGTTAGAGATACTAAAAAAAAATTTTGTTACAAAACAGCAATTATCAAACCTCAAAGCACATCTTTACAATCAAATACTTCAAAGTTTAAGAATGAACCCCATGCTTCAAGATAATAGGATGATAATAAGAGAACAAATTGATTATGCTACAGTCTTATATCAAAAAGGTTTGTATAAGCAAAGTCTAAAAGTATTGGATAAAGCGAAGAACATGTCAATTGATTTGGATGAAAAATATTCTGCCTTTGAAATTGTTGAAATTGAAAAATTAATTGAGTCTCAATACATAACTAGAAGCATGAGTAATAGGGCAGATGAACTTATTAAACATTCAAAATCTTTATCTGCGGAAAATAAATTATGCAGTAGTTTATCAAACCTCTCACTAAAATTATATGAAAGGTTGATCAAAGCCGGCTACGCAAAAAGTGACGAAGAATTTAGAGAAATCACTAAGTTTTTTTTTGAAAGAATGCCAAAGGTTAATTACAACAAATTGGGTTTTAGAGAAAAATTATGGTTTTGCAAAGTAAATGTTTGGTATAGTTTGCTAATTCAAGATTTTCTATCAAGTTACAAGTTTTCGAGAAGGTGGGTTGATTTATTTGACTCTAAAACCTCTATGATTTCTTCCCATCCAGTTTTCTATCTCAAGGCCAACAATTTCCTAATGGAAGCATTGGTTCTAATTAAATATCCTAAAAAATTTAAAGAGGTTTTGGTTAAATTTGAAGAGGTTGTTAATTCTCATTTATTTCCAAAAAATGATAATATTTCAACTTTAACTTTCCTTTACCTTACAAATAATAAATTAAACCTTCTCTTTATGGAAGGTAAATTTCAAAATGGATTAAAACTGGTTCCTAAAATATTATCCAAAATAAATGATTTGAAAAAACAAATTGATCCTCACCATATAATGCTAGTTTACTACAAGATTGCTTGTCTTTATTTTGGATGTGACCGATATGTAGATTCTATCAAATATTTAAATCTCATAATTCAAAACAAAGAATTGAAAATGCGTGAAGACTTATTGTGCTTTACTAGAGTTTTAAACCTGGTAGCTCACTATGAAGCAGGTTTTGACTATGATATTGACAAGCATATAAGAGACACATATAAATTTTTGCTTAAAATGAATGATTTACACGAAGTTCAAAAGCTAATGATAAAATTTGTTAGAAATTTAGGTAATATATATCCTAATGAATTGAAGGAAAATTTTAAAAGTTTGCATAAGGAATTAAAACCATATGAAAACGATCCGTATGAAAGAAGAGCTTTTCTTTATTTGGATATTTTATCGTGGCTTGAAAGTAAAATTTTAAATATACCTATATCAAAAATTATACAACAAAAAGCTTCTAAGAATTTGCCTCTTCGCAAGATTCCCAAAGAGAGTCTTTTGGACATCTAGCAACAAACCTTAACTTTTTTTTTGTGATAGGGTGAAAAAGCGTTAAATATCTAGAATGCAAATAAATGCCTGAATTTTTATTCGACCTTTTGGCACCATACTTAAGGTCTCCTTTTATAGGAAAACCTCTAGATGCTATCTGGGATCTTATTTGATGATGCCTTCCGGTTTCAAGTTCAACTTCAATAAAAGAATAATTTTTTAACTTTTTAATTAGTTTGTATGTTAAAATAGCCCTTTTACTTCCCTCTAATTCTTTACTTAAAACAATAGATTTATTTATTTTTTTTTTTTTAATGAGCCAATTGATGAGCTTTTCCTCTTTGGGTATATTTTCTCCTTCAACTATAGCCCAATAAGTCTTTAAAACTTCTCTATTTTTAAATTGTTTATTTAGCCTTGACAACGCTTTTGATGTTTTAGCAAAGACCATAACTCCGCTTGATGTCCTATCGAGCCTGTGTACTAGCCCCAAATAAGCATTTCCCTCTTTTTTTTTGGTTATTTTCAAATAATTTTTGAGAATATCCAATAATGAAATATCACCAGTTTTGTCTCCTTGGACTAAAACTCCTTGTTGTTTGTTAAAAACTAGTAGATGATTGTCTTCGTAAATTAAATGCTTTTTTACTGCCTTAATATTGTTCATTATTGTTTGGAAAATTACCTTTTTTGACGTCATCCGAGTATTTTTTGACAGCTTTATCAATTAATGAATCAAGATCGGCATAACGTCTAAGAAAACGAGGACTAAATTCTTTGTTCATCCCAAGCATGTCGTTTATAACCAGTACCTGTCCATCTACGTCTTTACCTGCTCCAATGCCTATTACCGGGATATTTAATTTTGAGGCTATTTTGCCTGCAAGTTTAGCTGGGATTTTTTCCAAAACAATCCCAAAGCAACCAAGTTCTTCTAAGAGCAATGAATCATTGATGAGTTTTTCAGCCTCAATTTCTTCTTGAGCCCTGACAGAGTATGTCCCAAATTTGTATATAGACTGGGGAGTTAAACCAAGATGACCCATAACAGGAATACCCGCTTGTAAGATTCTTTCAATTGATTGTTTTTGTGAATCGCCTCCTTCAAGTTTAACAGAGTGGGCTCCGGACTCTTTCATTATTCTAATAGCTGATTTTAAGGCTCCACTCGAATCTGATTGATAGCTGCCAAATGGCAAATCAACAACAACCAGAGCTCTTTTAGAGGCTTTTACAACTGATGATGCATGATAAATCATTTGATCAAGAGTTATAGGTAAGGTTGTTTCATGGCCTGCAAAAACATTTGATGCTGAATCTCCAACTAAAATTACATCTATACCTGCTTTGTCAATGATTTTTGCCATTGAATAATCATATGCTGTAAGCATTGAAATTTTATCATTATTGCGTTTCATTTCAAATAATGATTTTGTTGTAACTATTTTATAAGTCTGATTTTTTTTCAATTTTTAAAACTAAAATTTTACAAATTTANNTTTTTAAATNATTTTTTAATNAAAATAAATTATGACAGCCTGTCAGTTTTTATCAGCTGGCATAAAGATTGCCCATGATTTTTTAAATATATGATTATGAGTAAAATTATTGGTATAGATTTAGGAACAACTAATTCTTGTGTTTCTGTTATGGAAGGAAAAGAACCTGTTGTAATTCCTAACGCCGAAGGAAAAAGAACAACACCATCAGTAATCGCATTTGTAGAAGGTGGCGAAATAAAAGTTGGTGATCCTGCTAAAAGACAAGCTGTAACCAATCCAACCAAAACTGTAGCATCTGTGAAACGATTTATGGGTAATAAATACTCAGAATCTAGTAAAGAGGCATCCACCGTTGCATACAATGTAAAGAAAGGTGATAATGATACACCCAGAGTAGATATTGATGGCAGACTATANACTCCGCAAGAATTATCTGCTATGATTTTGCAAAAAATGAAAAAAACGGCTGAGGATTACTTAGGACAGACAGTTAATGAGGCAGTCATAACNGTTCCAGCTTATTTTAATGATTCACAGAGGCAAGCAACNAAAGAAGCAGGTGAAAT
>PBVB01000031.1 GCA_002728075.1 Flavobacteriaceae bacterium | reverse complement strand
TAAATTTCGGGAAATTAATGCAATTTCTTAGAATATCTCTAGTTGGAGATTTGAGTGGGCCAGATGTGTTTTTTATTATAAAAATAGTTGGGAAAGATGTAACTTTAAGAAGACTTAATTTACTTTTAGAAAAAATACAAAAACAATGAGCGCATCTACATACATTTTAATATTAATACTATTTCTTCTTATAGCTTCTGGCCTTTTTATTGTAAAACAACAAACCTTCGCGGTCATAGAGAGGTTTGGGCGATTTATAGCTATACGAAAGCCTGGTCTTCACATAAAAATACCACTGATTGATAAAATTGCGGGACGGCTAAGCCTTAAAATATTGCAGCTTGACGTAATAGTTGAAACAAAAACAAAAGATGATGTTTTTGTAAAATTAAAGGTTAGTGTTCAATATCGAGTTCTGCCAGATAAAGCCTATGACGCGTTCTACAAACTAGATTTTCCTCAGGATCAAATCACATCATATGTGTTCGATGTAATTCGGGCAGAAGTGCCTAAAATGAAATTGGATGACGTTTTTGAAAAGAAAGACGACATAGCTAATGCAGTTAAACGGGAGTTAAATGATGCCATGGTAAATTATGGTTACGACATAATTAAAGCGCTTGTAACAGACATAGATCCTGATTCGCAAGTCAAAGAGGCTATGAATAGAATTAATGCCGCCGAGAGAGAAAAGGTTGCTGCCCAATATGAAGGGGACGCGGCTAGAATTCTAATAGTTGAGAAAGCTAAAGCAGAAGCGGAAAGCAAAAGGCTTCAAGGTCAAGGAATTGCTGATCAAAGAAGAGAAATAGCGAGGGGCTTAGAAGAGTCTGTAGATGTTCTAAATAATGTTGGAATAAATTCACAAGAGGCCTCGGCTTTAATTGTAGTTACACAACACTATGATACACTTCAATCTATTGGAGAAGAAACAAACAGCAATTTAATTTTACTTCCTAATTCTCCACAAGCGGGTAGCGATATGCTTAACAATATGGTTGCATCATTTACAGCCAGCAATCAAATAGGAGAGGCTATGAAAAAAGACAACCTAAAAAAGAAAAAGGGCACTCCTGAAAAAAATGCAGAAAAGAAGGAGACTAATGCTAATTTAGATAAGGAAATAGGTGAAAGGGGTACAGATTAATCATTTTTTCCAACCATCTCTCAGGCTCACTGTTTTATTAAAAGAAATGACTCCTCCTTCATTACTATCAACAATATAATATCCTTTTCTTTGAAACTGAACCTTTTGGCCTATTTGTAATGATGATACAAAATGTTCGGATTTACCAACAATTAATTTTTTAGAATTTGTATTAACACCTTTAATCAAATCATCGTTTTCATCTGGCTTTTCTTTATAAAACAATCTTTCATATTCATTTATATATACATCAATAGATGAATTAATGTCTACCCAGTGAATTGTTCCCTTTACCTTTCTTTGGCTTTCTTCTGAATTAGAGCCACTTTTGCTTTTGGGGTCATATGTACAATGCACCTCTATTACCTCTCCCTTTTCGTTTTTGATGCAGTTTTCAGCTTTAATTATATAGGCGTTTTTAAGCCTAACTTCATTACCTATTGTCAATCTAAAAAACTTTCTGTTTGCTGTTTCCCTGAAATCTTCTCTCTCTATATAGAGGTATTTTGAAAAGATCATTTTTCTTTTACCCTGAGACTCATCTTCTGGGTTATTTGTTGCCTCAAGTATTTCGTGTTTGTCCTCTGGATAGTTAATGATTACCAATTTAATTTCATCAGTAACAACCATTACCCTGGCACAGGTCTTATTGAGCTCTTCTCTTACGTAGAACTCCATTAATGAAACGTCTATAATGTTTTCTCTTTTAGCAATACCCGCTTTTTTAACAAAATTAATGAGAGCATTTGGGGGGTATCCCCTTTTTATCATACCGGATATGGTAGGCATCCTGGGGTCATCCCATGATGAAACTATTTTTTTTTCAATAAGATAAGAGAGTTTTCTCTTGCTCATTATTGTATAGGACATATTAAGCCTCGCAAACTCTCTTTGCTTGGGTAAAATTTTGTTCTCTTTAGGCAGTTGATGCAAAAACCATTCATACAAGTCTCTGTGGGGCTTAAACTCTAGTGTACATAATGAATGTGATATTTTTTCAATATAATCTGACTCTCCGTGTGCCCAGTCATACATTGGGTAAATGCACCATTTGCTGCCTGTTCTGTGGTGGTCTTTAAACAATATTCTGTACATAACTGGATCCCTCATAAGCATGTTTTGAGAATCCATTTTTATTTTAGCTCTCAAAACATGAGCCCCCTCTTTATGCTTTCCTTCCCTCATCTCTGTAAATATCCTTGCACTTTCTTCTTTTGGTCTGTTTCTATAGGGGCTATTTGTTCCCGGATTGGTCGGTGTTCCTTTTTGTATGGCAATTTGCTCTGATGTTTGAGAGTCAACGTATGCTTTATCATTTAGAATCAAGTAATGTGCCCATTCATACAATTTTTCGAAGTAATCAGAGGCATAGCATATTTTTGACCATTCATACCCTAACCACTTAATATTATTTTTAATTTCCTCAACAAAATGTGAGTTTTCCTTAACAGGATTTGTATCGTCAAATCTAAGATTAACTGGGGCATTGTATTTTTTGCCTAACTCNAAATTTAAAGTGATTGCTTTGACATGACCAATGTGCAAATATCCATTTGGCTCTGGGGGAAAACGAAAACACAACTCTTTTCGTTTAAACCCGTTATTCAGATCTTCTTCGATTATTTGCTCTATGAAGTTTTTGTGATTACTCAATATTATTTTTTTATTTAGTTACATCTCCTTCTAATTTACATCTAGTTTTTATCTTTACAAAAAATCATGGCTTTTATAAAAATCAACCGCATAAAGACATATTCATTCATTGGATGCATGGATGAAGAGAAAAAAATAGGATCTGAATATGAAACTGATATTGAAATAAATTTTAGNTGTTNCTTTGAAAAATTGAATGATAATTTAAATAAGACTGTANACTACGTTAGTGTGTCTAAAGTTGTAAATGATGAAATGAAAAAAAGNTGTAATCTGCTTGAAACTGTGATTTATAGAATAGGAAANAAATTGTTAAATATTGACGATAAAATATGCTCTGTGACTGTTGAAATAAAAAAAATAAATCCCCCTATTTTAGGGAACGCTCTTTTTGTATCAGTAAANAACGAATTTAAAAGATAAGTGTATTTTTGTATAATGGCACCGTGGCCGAGTGGCTAGGCAGAGCTCTGCAAAAGCTTGTACAGCGGTTCGAATCCGCTCGGTGCCTCTAATTTGAAATGTCTAATATTATTTCTCTTTTTATTAAATCTACTCTTTCAACTATAACTTTTAATCTATCCCCTAATTGATATGTTTTCTTTGTTAATTCTCCAACCAACCGATGATTATCAATGTCATAATAAAAATAGTCGTTTTGGAGTCTGCTTATTTCAACGAACCCCTCACAAAAATTCTTTTCCATCTCAACGTATATTCCTCTTTCANTAACTCCAGAAATAATACCTATAAANCTTTTNCCTAATTTATCTTTCATAAAGACAGTTTGCATCAGCTTAACAGTTTGCCTTTCTGCTTNTGTGGCATCNTTCTCCTTTTGGGTTGATAGGGAAGAAATTTTATCCATTTCTTCTTTNTCTAGTTTATTTTCTTTTTTATTTAANATAGAGGACAATAGCCTATGGCAAATAATGTCTGGGTATCTTCTAATTGGAGAAGTGAAATGCAAATAGCGCGTAAGTGACAATCCATGGTGTCCAATNTTTTTTGTTGAGTATTCTGCTTTNCTCATGCTTCTTAAAGCGAGTAAGTTTATAATGTTGGATTCTTTTTTGTCTTTAGCTTCTGAAAGGAGGTTGTTTATTTGTTTACCTATACTATTTTTTTTATTTAATTTAATATGTCCAAAAGATTCTGCAACACTAAATAAATTCTCCACTTTTTTCGCGTCTGGCTTATCGTGAACTCTAAAAATTGCTTTTTTCTTTAGTTTTTCAGCTACCTCTATATTTGTAAGCAACATAAATTCCTCTACTAGTTTGTGTGACTCTTTACTTTCTTTTAAAAATGTTCCTTCAATTTTGTCTCCTTTAAATTTAAATCCTAGCTCCTTTTTATTAAAAAAAATTGCTCCTCTTTCCTCCCTTTTTTTCCTTATTTTTTTCGATATTTTATTAAGGTTTATTATTGCGGTTTCAATTTCTTTATATTTCTTTTCTCCTTCTTTATCGTTTTCGATAATATTTTGTACATCTGAATATGTAAGCCTGTAATCTGAATAAATTATTGTTCTCGCTGCCCTTTCTTTTTTTACATTTCCTTTCTTGTCAATTGTGAAAATTATAGAAAATGCCCTTTTCTTTTTTTTAGGTTCAAGTGAGCATATCTCATTGGATAGTATTTCTGGAAGCATTGGAATTACTTTGTTAGCGAGATATACAGATGTTCCTCTTTTTCTTGCCTCTTTATCTAATTCTGTACCCGGTTTAACATAGCTCGATACATCTGCTATATGAACACCTATTTCAAAGACATTATTATCTAATATTTTAAATGATAAAGCATCATCAAAATCCTTTGCATTATCTGGGTCTATAGTAAAGGTAAGTGGCTTAGTGTAGTCTTCCCTTTTCTCTTTGTTTTCTTTTTTTTCCTTTATGCTTTTTAATTCTTTTAACACTTTTTTCGGGAATATGTTTACTATTTTGTTTTCTATAATAATATTTTTTATCTCTGCATTTATTTCTCCAATATCTCCCAATACTTGATTAATTTTAACGGTGGGTTTTAATTCTTTTGGATCCCACTTTTCAATCTCGATTGTAAATCTCTTTCCCTTAATTTTACTTAATTCATAATTATTTTTAAGTTTACATTCAACTGTTCTTCCTCCACTCCTCAATATTATTTTGTTTTTTTTATCGATTGTAGCAGGGTAATTCTTCTTATCTCTTTTTCTAATTTCTATGATTTTTCCTGTTTCTTTTCCATTTTTNTTAATCACTTGAGCCACTACTAGATCGTTATGTAGGGCATTCATTAAATTTTTTCTACTTATTTTAATATCTTTTTCATTTTTTGGAGTGATAACAAAGCCCGTTCCAGATCTTACTATTTCCAAAAAGCCTAGTTTTGTTTTTATTTCAGAATCGTTTGTAGAAAAGTAACTGTTTTGTTTTGTTTCTAATTTACCTCTCTCCTTAAGGNCACGAAGTTTTTTTTTGAGAATTTTGAGATCCTTTTTTGTATNTAGATTTAGTTTATCTCCTAATTCTTTAAAAATTATTTTAGAAGAAGATTTTTTTATCAACTTAAGTATTTGGCTCTCTAACTTTTTCTTCTTCTTTTTCTTCATTTTTANCAAATCTAATCTTTTTTATATTCACTAGATTTCAATATTATATTATAAATAAAAATTAATTTAAATATCTATTATTATGGTTATGGAATGTTAATATTTAAAAAAAAGAAGACNGTTTTTTTTGATATTAAAAAAACCTATTAATTTNAACAACCTTTTAACATTTAATTTNATATTATATGCTTCAAAAACAATATTTTATAATTTCAATTAACAACGGTTAACAACAAAAAAAATAATAACTATTTGTAATGCTAATGATTAAGAATGTTAATTTNTTNAATAATTATTTTTATAAATAAATAAAACTTTATTTGTTGNTACAAANTTTNTATAAAANCGCCATGNGCTTTGTNNTTTTTCTTTTTTTATCAACATTATATTAAATATTTTTTTAACAGCTAGTTTAGCTGTTTCCCATTTCTTAAATTTAAATTAAAAATGACAATTTCAATTGGGAATGATCATGCTGGAGTGAATCTTAAAAATTATATAGTAAAATATTTAAAAGGCAAAGGGTTTAAAATCAANGACAAAGGAACAAATACAGANAANAGTGTAGACTATCCGGATTTTATTCATCCTGTCTCTAAAGAAATAGAGGAAAAAAAATCAAATCTAGGAATAATCATNTGCGGAAGTGGCAATGGAGCAGCCATGACAGCAAACAAAAGAAAGAATATTAGAGCTGCGCTCTGTTGGAATAAAAACATATCAAAGCTGGCCAGGCAGCATAACGATGCTAATATTTTGAGCATTCCTTCGAGGTTCGTAAGCAACACTGAAGCAATAGACATAGTGGATGCTTTTATAAATACCGATTTTGAAGGAGGAAGGCATCAAAGAAGAATTGAAAAAATACCATGCAGGTAATGAAATTTGATGCGAAAAGGTTCGATGAATTAGACAACAAAACCCTTCATCACATATTTTTACTACGTTCGGAAGTATTCGTCGTTGAACAAGAATGTGTATATCAAGACATTGACGGAAAAGACATAAATAGTATTCATATAATTGGAAAAAAAAAAGAACAAATAATAGCTTATTCTAGAATTATGAATTTAAATAGTGAGTTTTGTTCTATAGGCAGAGTACTCGTTAAAAAAGAATTAAGGAAAAAAGGAATAGGAATAAAACTCATGCAAAAATCAATCGAAAAAGCAAGAAAACTATACAAACAAAAAAAAATTAAAATATCAGCCCAAGAATATTTGAAAAAATTCTATACATATTTAGGATTTAAACATACAGGAAAAAGGTATTTGGAAGACGGCATTCCTCACATTGAGATGATCCTCAATTAGAAAGAACGAAAATGTCAGTAAGAGTTTTTTCTATCTCTTCATAAGGCATGATGTTCAACCTTTTGTAGACAACCAAATAATTACCACTGATCTTAACGTTTATATTGCGCAAAGCAGCTGTAATCCTTCTTCTAATTTTATTTCTATCAACAGCACGAGAAAAATGTTTCTTTGGAACAGATACACAGAAAAAAGGGGGATTCTCTTTTCCATTGTCTTTACTTACTTTTATCTCATTTTGAACAACGAATACGTTAGTTCTAAAAAGGGTTTCAATTATTTTTTTATTTTTCAAGCTCTTTATCCTCAAACTTCTTCATTTTTGGTAAATAATAATTATTTGTCTTGTCCACATCGGCCATTAAATTACTTGGGTCGATAATAATAGCTTCAATATCATTTACACTTCTTTCTAAATCAAAACTATAATATGGGTTAGCCCAGAACCAGTCTGGTTTTACCTTCCAATCGACATTATAAGGATTGTTTTTTTCACCTCTCATGAGGGAGATAGGGATATATATTATATCATATTGACCGTCAATGTATTTTATAAGAACTTCCAGTGGCATGGGCATAAGCCCCTTTCTATAAAGAATAACCTTCGTTTTGCCGGAGTCACCATATACCTTGTCAATTTTATAGTCAATGACGTTGGTTGTTTGTGTCCAATCTGTTAGGTACCATTGCAGTTGTATTCCGGAAACCCTTTCAGCAACACGGCGAAAATCGTTTGGTCTTGGGTGTTTGAATTTCCATTCATTGAAGTATTCTTGAAGAGTTTTAAACAACATGTCTTCTCCCACAATATATCCTAGCTGAGATAGAAAAACTGCACCTTTGTCGTAAGCAGTATTTTCATACGCATAATTATATTCATACCTGTTAGCGTTAGTTGATTGTGGCATTTCTGTTCCTGAAAGAGCAAGCCTGTAGTAATCGTTGTAACTCCTTTCCATCGGAAACTCCTTGTTTTCTTCAAGTATTTCATCTTCTGCGAGAGTAGATATGAAAGTTGTAAAACCCTCATCCATCCATTCGTGTTTGGTTTCGTTGGTTGCTAAGACATGCTGAAACCAAGAATGAGCCAGCTCGTGGCAGGTTACACCAAACAAACTATTGAAGGATCTTCCACCGGTAATAAGTGTCATCATCGCGTATTCCATACCTCCGTCACCACCTTGTGCAACGGTATATTGTTTATATGGATAAACCCCTACTTTTGAGTTGAAATATTCCATCATCTTCGCGGTGTAGGGCTGTAATTTTTTCCAGTTACCAATGATTTTAGGATCGTTTTTATAAAAAAAGTGTAACGTTACATCGTTTGGACCAGAATAGGTATCATGGATGTAATTTTTATCTGCTGACCAAGTAAAATCATGAACGTTGGGCGCAATAAAGTGCCATTCAACTTTCCCCCTTTTTGACTTAGATTTTTTTCTTTTAGAATACCCCTTACCAATATCGTTTGAGTTTTGTAAATAACCGCTAGCGGCAACTGTATATTCTTTATCAATTCTTATTTTCACATCAAAATTCCCCCAAACACCGTGAAATTCTCGNCCAGTATACGGGTCAGCATTCCAGCCTTCGGAGTCATATTCACACATTTTTGGGTACCACTGTGCCATTGAATATTCTATTCCATCNCTAGAATTCTTACCAGCTCTTCTCACNAAATCAGGGACTTGTCCCATGAACTCCATGCTAAATTCNGTCGTCTCGCTTGGNAANANGGGNNNATNTAANNCNACNTCTAAAATNGTNTCACTNTTTANNGTTTNAAGNANCTTTCCNTTNTGANANAAATTGNNAACNTTTAAAAAACCTTGCTGNTTTGNGTCAAGAGAGTCTATNTCTANNTTAAATCNAGTGTTTTTNTCAGCCGAATTATCTTGCCTTATAGCCATTTCACTCCCTGGCTTAAAAGCATTAAAATANAAATGAAAAAAAACCTTTCTCAGTGTTTCGGGCGAATTGTTGGTATACTTAATCTTCTGAAAACCTTTGTACTGGTTGTTAATATTGTCAAAGTTTACCTCAATTTTATAGTCTATTTCTTGTTGCCAATATTGAGAATGGGCAACAATGCCCGCAAATAAATAAAAGAGGATAATATATCTCATAGTGTAGTATTAAATATCCTCTAATTTAAATGTTTTATTTAACTTAAATTTGCCGTTTTCTTTTCTAATCTCTATAATCTCGTTCTCTACGTCATGTTGTAAAAAAAGAAGGAGNTTATCTTTTACGGCTTTTTCTAAAAAAGAGGCCTTTTCCCGNAAAGTCAATAATGGTCTTGTGTCATATCCCATAATAAAAGGGACCCTAACGTGCCCTGCTGTTGGTATCAAATCTGAAACAAAAACAAGGGTTTTGTTTTTAAACTCCAAAACAGGAAGCATCATTTTCTCCGTATGCCCGTTGACTGTCAAAACATCAAACCCAAGAGGTTTTTCATCATCATCTATTAAATGTAATTTACCGCTTTCTTCAAGAGGAAGAATATTATCTGGCAAAAAGGATGCTTTTTCTCTCGAATTTGGAGAAGTTGCCCACCTCCAATGATCTTTATTAATCCAGAAGTTCGCATTTTCAAACCTAGGAACCAGTTCCCGGTTCTTTCTAATTATAGCTCCGCCGCAGTGATCAAAATGAAGATGTGTAAAAAAAACATCAGTAATATCCGCATTTTTAAAGCCTGCTTTTTTAATTGAGGTTTCAATTGAATATTCACCCCACCTGTAATAGTGAGAAAAAAATCTTTCACTTTGCTTATCTCCTAGGCCTGTGTCAATTAAAATTAGCTTATGGTTTGTCTCTATTAAAAGTGATCTTGCAGCCATATTAATCATATTTAAATCGTCNGCAGGGTTTGTTTTTTCCCAGATAGTCTTTGGAACAACACCAAACATTGCTCCCCCGTCAAGTTTAAAATTACCGGTTTCAATGGAATAAAGGTTTTTAATTATAGACATTCTCCACAATTATTTATCTAAATATTTATTATTAATAATTGACATTAGTTCAGTAGAAAATGCAAGCAATTGTTTAATTTCCTGTATACTCGATAACCGGTTTTTACCCTTTATAAGAAGGCTTTTTCCAATTGACTCAACTCTAAAATAAGCGTGGCTTTCAAAAAAGAAAATAAGTTTTGAGTCAAAAAGACCCCTTATTTCACTTGCCTTCTTTCCCCCAAGGAAAAAGCGTTTGGAAAAGTCAGGATGTTTTGGAAAATCTAAATCTTTATAAACGGTATTTTCATTAATACCCCCAAGTAAGTTTTCTCTATCTAAAATAAAAACAGGTATATCAAACTTTAGATTTATTAGCAAGAAAGAAGAGAAAATATTGTCTTTTGAGATAAAAGCACCTTCGCTGTAAGAAAGATCAAACAAATGAAAATCGCCACTTTCATTTACGATTTCATTGAATTGATAATTTATAATTTTTGCTTTAAAAAAATCAAAACGCTCAAGTTCTTTTGTATCGGACGAGGCTTCTGACCGATAGCCCCAACCAAGAACTGTAGAAAGCTTCTGAAGAGACAACTGTCTTTTGGTTAGATTATTATTAATCTTGAAGAAATCATTTGCCGGGAGAGACTTCCTTATCGCGAAAGGATGTTGTGTGTCTGCCGTATGTGCATCCAGCCCGATAATCTCAAACGCCCCTCCTTTTCTAGCAAACCCCCTTCTGTACTCATTCAATCCCTCCATAACGGTGTGGTCCACAAAACTGCATAATGAAAAATCTAAAACAGCATGTTCGTTTTCGGGAATTTCGTCGAGTTTTGATTTAAGGCGAAAGAAATTCAAGAAACTGCAGAAGTTTTTAACACTCACGTAATAATTTCCTGTTTCCTCTTCTAAATACATTAGCACATTTGGTTTAAAAACATTTCTAGTGAAGAGAAATAAATTTTTATTTAAAACAACATGTATTAAAAAGGTAGTTGCAATTCCAAGGAAAATACCAGTAATTAGATCATTGGTCAGCGTTATAATTAGTGTAACAATAAAAATTGCCGCCTGCTCTTTTCCTATTTTTAGAATCCTAAGAAAATTACTAGGGGCAGCAAGCTTGTATCCCGTATAAACCAATATTGCAGCTAACGCAGGAAGAGCAATTCTTTGTATCTGTTCTTGGAATAAAAGAATGAAACACAATAGCATTAAAGAATGTGACATGTTGGCAAAACGATTTGTACCACCATTATTGACATTAACTGAACTTCTTGCAATTACGGTTACAACATTAAGACCTCCGGCCATTCCGCTTAAAGCTGTAGCTATACCCAAAGCCCTAAGGTCTTTGTTTACATTTGATCTTCTTTTTTGGGGGTCGAGTTTGTCAACTGCTTTAATGCTTAATAACGATTCAATGCTAGAAATAAGCGTGATAGAGAAAACTGTAGACAAAAAGGGTAGCGTTAAAGCTATTCCAAAATCTGGGGTAGGGAGGTCAGACCAGATATTATCAGGAAGAGAGATTAGTAGATTTGAACCTATAGGATACTCTCGAGATGACACCAAATCGTAGTAATAATTTAATCCAATAGCGAGAAAAACAACCCACATTGGAGCAGGAATTAACTTAAAAAAGGGGCTTCTTAATCTTGAATAGAAAACCAGAATAAAAAGCGATAGTATTCCCAACAAGGCCGGCAATATAATTTCCATAGAAGTGGAAGAAAATAGTATATCAAGCGACTCAGGAATTTTTGATAAGACCTCAAGAGGTTTTCCACTCACAGAAGTTATTCCAATCATAACATGAACTTGTTTAGACAGTATCCCCACACCAATAGCGGCGAGCATACCCTGTAAAGCAGATGAGGGAAAAAATTCGCTCAAGGCGCCGAGTCTAAAAACACCAAAAAGAAACATTAACACACCTGAGACAATTATAGCAGCCAAAGTGTATAGATAGCCTTGATATAAATCCCCACCGCCCAACGAAGTGATAGCATACAATAAAACTATAACTAAACCATTGCCAGGCCCAGTTATTGTTAATTGTGAACCACCCAAAACAGCAACAACTGTTCCACCAACTATAGAAGCAATTACACCAGAAATAGGCGGTGCTTCAGAAGCAATGGCAAGACCTAATCCAAGCGGTAACGCGACTAATGAAACAACAAATCCGGCAAATAAATTTTTAGGAATTTCTTTTATAAAGTCTTTCATCATTTATGATTTTCAGTTTTTTATAATAAGAACATCTGTTGGCAATTCAGATAAAATATGCTCCAAATCTTTTGGGAAAATTCTTGAAATAAAAGAGGACCGTTTCATTTCTGAATTTAGAACCAGCAAGTCAGCCCGAACAACCCTAGCATAGTGACCAATAGAATATCCTCTAGCACCAAAAATACTTTGTGATTGGATTTTTTTGTTTTCTTTAAGACTGTCAGGTATATTTTTCAAAATTTCATCATATCTGTTTTTCTCTTCATTTTCTATTCCCTCTTTGATTTNGGTAACTTTTTTTAGGCTCTCATCGTCATCGGCTGTTACATTTACCTTAGATTGGCTTATCTCACCAACAAGAGTTACGTTAGGAATGTCCATGAGAGAAGAAAATTCAAATGCAGCCCGTATGGTTTTCTCTGTATTAGGTTCATTTAGAGCATTTACTACAACGTGTTTCGAAGGGACCTCTTCAATAGATGGTTTAATTAAAAGTAGAACCGAACAGGGCGCTTTTCTTGTAATTTCCCTTGCTATTGANCCCACATAAAATCTTAAAACATTTTCTCTTTGAACGGCACCTAGAAGTAATAAATCAATTTTATTTTTTTCGCACATCTTTAAAATAGTTGGGATTGGCCCCCCTTCTTCCCAGAGCACTTTTATCAATTTTGGCTGGACAGGGGAATCCTCTAATATCTCTTCAAAGGTTTTTTCCTTTACAGGAGTTTTCTTTCCAACATGAATGAAAAAGATTTCTGCCTTTAGTGAACCTGCTAAACGCAANGAAGTAAATATGTTGGCTTTTAAATTTGGAGAAAAGGCAAAACCAACTAAAATTTTTTTAAATAAAGTTTTTTTCAACTTTTTTTATATAATATAATCTAAAAAAACTAGAATTTAAATTTTAATTTTCAACATAATTGTAATTTACAAATCCAAAGAGCTACCAATTCTGGGGATGATTAATTTTTTTTTATCAAAGCTAAATTTTTTCACAGCACTAGAAACATTAATCTTTATAGGGGGGAATGTGTTAAAGTGACATCCTATTATTTTTTTACACTTAATGAAATTTGAAGCCATCAAGGCCTCATCAACGCCCATTGTGAAGTTATCCCCGATTGGTAAAATTGCAAAATCAAGTTTAGGACAAAGCTTAGGAATTAATTTCATATCATAAGTTAAAGCAGTGTCCCCAGCATGATAAAAGGACTTATTATTTCCATAAACAACAAACCCCCCAGAATTCCCGCCGTAGCTTCCGTCAGGCAGCACCGATGAATGTATAGCTGATACAAATTTAACAGTTCCAAAATCAAAATTAAATTTTCCCCCATGGTTCATACCATGTCCATTAAGACCTTTTGTTTGGAACCATGAAACTATTTCATAATTTGAAATTATTGTAGCATTATTGTTATTAGCAATTAATTCTGCATCTAACAGGTGGTCTTGATGACCGTGAGTAATTAAAATAAAATCACATTTTATACTCGAAATGTCTATATTTTTTGCCAGTTCGTTTCCTGTAATAAACGGATCTATTAAAAGTTTTTTTCCATTAAAAAAAATTAAAAAACATGAATGTCCTAGGTAAGTAACTTTCATTTTTAAAGCTATAATTTTTCTGATAAAATTGACAAAATTGTCTTCACCCCTTCTCTGTAGTTTCCTAGTCTAATATTTTCATTTGGACTGTGCTGATTGTTATCCCTATTGACAGTGGGAACCGTAATTGCGGGGATGTTAAGAGTATTAACAAATGGAGAGATTGGTATTGAGCCCCCACTCATCCTTATCAAAATTGGGTCTTCGCCAAACCCCCTTTTTATAGCATTCCTAAGCCATATACTGTATTCATTTTTAAGACTGGTTCTAAACGACTGATATGAAACCTTAGAGGTAAAAGTTGCAATTTTTTTATTTTCTAACCTTTCTTTTTTGTTTGGTTCTCTATCTAGTACTAAATACCCCAAACCCTCAATGTGTTTTTTTATCAACGATAAAAGTCTTTTTGGATCAGATTCTTTTACAAGTCTCACATCAATTTCTGCTCTAGCCCAAGAAGGAATTATCGTTCGCACCTCCTCATTAATCCAACCAGAACCCATTCCTCTGATATTTAATGAAGGGTATTGAATTGCCTCTTGATACGTATTTTTCACCTTATCAAACCCCGCGACCTGGAATAGGTCCAATAATTCCTCTTCATTATGAGGTGTAGAGTCCAGTATTTTTTTTACATCGGGTGTAATTTCAATTCCATCATAATAACCCTCAATGGTTACTTTCCCGTTTTCATCTTTCATTGATGCGAGTATTTTTGATAATCTTAATGCTGGATTTGGCACATAGTTCCCAAAATGTCCACTGTGTTGAGGGACTATAGGACCATATGTTGTTAATTGAATAGTGGCAATC
Source organism: Flavobacteriaceae bacterium (assembly GCA_002728075.1). Lineage (GTDB taxonomy): Bacteria > Bacteroidota > Bacteroidia > Flavobacteriales > Flavobacteriaceae > TMED96. The sequence goes on along the minus strand of PBVB01000031.1, from coordinate 14,192 downwards.
CCTCTAGCCCCAAAAGTTAAGGTTGGTTTATTGAGTCTATGACGAGGGCCATCAAGAATAATTAATACATCAGAAGTAAGCAATTCACCATTTTTTTTAACAGCGTCCGGCAGATTCGGAGACCCCATTTCTTCTTCAAAATCTAGTATTACTTTTATGTTGAAGTTGGGAGTGATTCCATTCTCATCAATCGCGTCAATTGCTGCAATAAACATTGAAACTGGACCCTTTGCATCACTTGAGGATCGCGCAAAAATTCTCCAATCGTCATTATATTCATATATTTTCTCCCAATTTATAGNCTCCCAATCACCCGAAGANTTCTTTTTTTTCAATACTGGGNAATATGGATTTTTTTGATNCCATTTTGAGGGGTCCACTGGCTGTCCGTCCATTTGAAGGTATATGAGNACCGTTTTGCCTTTTGAGGTAAAATCTCTTTTAGCCAATAATAGGGGCGCACCCTTAGTCATAATTTTTGAAACCGTAAANCCNCTCTTCCCAAATTCTTTCTCAGTCCACTCTATATTTTTTTGTATACCTATTTTGTCGTTTGCATCGTTTGGAATACTAAGTAATTTCTTAAATCCCTCAAGGGAACTTAGTGTATATTTTGAGGATAAATGATTTAGGTTTAATCTTTCTTGACAAAAAAGATTTAAAGAGTAGCCAATAAAAAGAAAAAATAAAATTTTTTTCATTTATTCAAGATTTTTAACATCTTCAAAAGATTCAGGGATACTAATTTGTCTCACTTGAGCCTCCGCGTTAATTGATTCATTTTTTGATTTAAGCTCTTTAGTCAATATTTGTTTTGATCTTCTCTCCGATGGAGGGTTTAATTTTTCAGCTTTTTCAAACTCAATTACAGATTCTAGTAGATCCTTAGGCAGGTCGTTTTTGCATTTGACCAAAAGTTCAATAAATTGATTAGCAAAAAACTGATCAATTTGGATTTTTCTTTTAGTTGTATGTGCAAACCTTCCTATAACACGACATATATTTTCTCTTTCCTCAGGGCTTAGTTGCTCCGCAAACTCATACTCTTCAATCTTTTTTAAAGATAAAATTATCGGTTCCAGAGAGTCAATTGTAATTACATAGACTTTATAATCACCAAGGTTATATGTAAGCTGNGATATATGTTCNATTGTATTGGAAGGNACAACTAAAAAAATTTCTTTTCTTACAGACTCCTGAGAGGCATATTTTTTAAGANTATCGGTTTCTCGCTTAATATATTTTGGGAAATTAGTTAAATCATCGTTAGCTGGGCTTTTAGCGTCAAATATTATGTATTCGCCACAGATATTAATTGTGTTATCAGGCTTTCCTTTGAATGGCACTTCTTCAATATAGTCTACTAGATGAGTCTGGCAGANCATTTTTATCTTTTGCTCCACAAAAGTTTCATGAGAAGACCACTGAATTTTAAGTTTTTCAAATTCATCTTCTTTTTCTTTTAACTTAGAATCTTGGATTCGGCCTCTCTCAGCATCCAAATCTTTTTTAACTTGCGAAACCTGCGCGACCTCTCTTTGGTATTCCTTTATTAAGGATTTCTCTTGAATTAAAACTTGTTTTTCAAGGCTGTTTATTTCGCTTGTTAAGACTTTATTCTTAGAGGCTTCGTCTAAAAGTTTTTTTTCAAGCATGCTTACTCGTAATTCTATTCCNTTGATTTCATTAAGCGTGCTGTCAGAAAGCTCTTTTATTAATCTCCATGAAAAAAGCCTTTCCCAAAACGAAAAATTCTTTAATTTCTCAAAAAAAGCATTNATTCTTTCCATCAATTTAAATTTAAGTCGAATTTAGAAGAAATCATATTATAATTCAATCATTAAGTTTTAGAACCGCTAAAAACGCCTGCTGGGGTATCTCAACATTACCAATTTGTCTCATTTTCTTTTTCCCTTTCTTCTGATTTTCAAGTAGTTTTCTTTTTCTTGTTATGTCCCCTCCATAGCATTTNGCAGTGACGTCNTTTCTAACAGCTTTTATTGTTTCGCGAGATATAATTTTAGCTCCTATTGCAGCTTGAACTGGAATGTCAAATTGTTGTCTAGGAATTAACTCTTTAAGTTTTTCACACATTTTTTTACCAATAGTGTATGCATTATCAGCGTGAATTAGAGAAGATAAAGCATCCACAGAATTACCATTTAATAAAATATCAACTCTAACTAGTTTTGAAACATTGAATCCAATTGGGGAATAATCAAAAGAAGCGTAGCCTTTGGACACTGTTTTTAATCTGTCATAAAAGTCAAAAACAATTTCTGCAAGCGGGAGNTCAAAAACAATCTCGACTCTTTCTTGGGTAAGGTAAGTTTGATTAATCATCTTCCCCCTTTTTTCTATGCACAACGTTATAACATTTCCAATATAATCCGACTTTGTAATTATTGAAGCTCTTATATAAGGCTCTTCCACTCTCTCTAAAATTGATGGGTCGGGAATATCAGATGGATTGTTTACAAGAATCATTTTGTTTGGGTCTTTACGAGTGAATGCGTGATAAGAAACATTTGGGACTGTTGTGATTACACTCATTCCGAATTCACGTTCTAGTCTTTGCTGAATTATTTCAAGGTGTAACATTCCCAAAAAGCCACACCTAAATCCGAAACCAAGTGCTGCTGAACTTTCTGGTATAAAAACTAAAGACGCATCATTTAATTGCAATTTTTCCATGGATTTTCTTAATTCTTCGTAATCATCTGTGTCTACAGGGTAAATTCCGGCAAACACCATTGGTTTTACTTCTTCAAATCCCTCAATGGCATTAACTTTAATCTTTCCATCCTCTATAATTGTGTCACCCACCTTTACCTCCTTTGCATTTTTTATTCCTGTGATTAGATATCCTACGTCACCAGCAGAAATTAAATTTTTTGAAACCTTGTCAAGTTTTAACGTTCCCACTTCATCTGCCACATAAGTTTTTCCGGTTGCCAAGAATTTAATAGTTTGCCCCTTTTTAATCTTTCCATTTATAACTTTAAAATACGTTTCAATTCCTCTAAAAGGGTTAAAAACGGAGTCGAAAATCAACGCTTGAAGAGGCAAAGCGCTATCCCCCTTTGGAGAAGGGATTCTTTTAATTATTGCGCTTATAATTTTATCTATACCTTCACCTGTTTTTGCAGAGGCTTTTAAAATTTGATCTTTTTCACAGCCTAACAAATCGATTATATCATCAGTAACCTCTTCGACGTTTGCTGAAGGAAGATCGATTTTATTAAGCACTGGAATTATTTCTAAATCATTATCCAAAGCAAGATATAAGTTTGAAATAGTCTGTGCTTGAATACTTTGAGCAGCATCAACAACTAATAACGCTCCTTCACAAGCAGCTATTGATCTAGAAACTTCGTAGGAAAAATCTACATGCCCAGGGGTATCAATTAAATTAAGTATATAATTATTGTTTTCATATTTATGTTCCATTTGAATGGCATGAGACTTTATTGTTATTCCCCTTTCTCTTTCAAGGTCCATGTCATCTAGAAGTTGATCTTTTTTTTCTCTTTGCTCAACAGTTCCTGTAAAATCCAAAAGCCTGTCTGCAAGAGTACTTTTTCCGTGATCAATATGAGCTATGATACAAAAATTCCTAATTAGTTCCATCTAAATTTTCAATGATTGTAAATATACGCTATTGTATGGAGGCTTTTTTTTATTTTTGTGAAATTTCATGGTAAAAATAGGTAAAATAGAACTTGACGATTTTCCTTTGCTTCTTGCTCCTATGGAAGATGTAAGCGATCCGCCATTTCGAGCTTTATGCAAAGAAAACGGCGCAGATGTTGTTTACACCGAGTTCATATCAAGCGAAGGACTAATTAGAGATGCTGCGAAAAGTGTTCAAAAGCTTGATATTTATCAAAAAGAAAGACCAGTTGGGATTCAAATTTTTGGCTCTAATCTAGAATCCATGTTAAAATCAATTGAAATAGTAGAAAAAAGCAAACCGGACATAATAGATATTAATTACGGTTGTCCTGTAAAAAAAGTTGTTTGTAAAGGAGCTGGGGCAGGCATATTAAGAGATATACCCTTAATGGTTAAGCTAACTAAGGAAATGGTAAAAAAAACGAAATTACCAGTAACTGTAAAGACTAGACTTGGATGGGATGAAAGCTCAATCAAAATAGTTGAAGTTGCAGAAAGACTTCAAGACGTAGGTATAGCTGCCATATCAATTCATGGAAGAACAAGATCTCAGATGTATAAAGGTANAGCGGATTGGNCTTTAATTTCNGANGTNAAGAATAACTCAAGAATGAAAATTCCAGTTTTNGGNAANGGTGANGTNGATTNTCCNGANGCAGCNCTAGAAATGAAAAANAAATTTGGTTTNGATGGTGCAATGATTGGANGAGCAAGTATNGGAAATCCNTGGATTTTTAATCAAATAAAACATTATTTTAAATCTGGGGAAAAGTTAGAAGAACCAAAAATAATTGACAAGATAGATTTAGTTCAAAGACATTTTGAGATGTCAGTAAAATGGAAAGGNCCCAAACTTGCAATATATGAAACCAGAAAACATTACNGTAGATATTTTAAAGGGCNTGAAAACATAAAGAAATTTAAATTAAAACTAATTTCTTCAAACTCAGTAGAAGAAGTTATTGGGTCTCTACAGGATTTACGTAAAAACTTTAATGAACCACAATTAGCCTAAATACAAATATGCTTTCTTTTTAATACCAGCTGTTGCTATGACAGATGTTATTGACCCCAATGTGAAAACAGTCAACAATACAATTAAACAATTTTCAAATTCAATTTCAACTGGATACGCAAGTGATGTTGATGGGACGTAGAGAATAGGTAAGTTTTTTTGAATAACTATAATTAGCAATCCCANACAAAACCCGAAAACGGANCCAAGCCACGAAATGCAACAGCCCAAAAAAAAGAATATTTGTTGGATCTGTTNCGGAATAATTCCCATTGCATGGAAAANAGTAAACTCCCTTTTTTTGTCTAGATACATAATAACAATTGANCCAAATAGAGAAAAAAGAGATATAATAACTATGAGGCTAAAAACAAAATATAAAATTATGTTTTCGGTATTCAACATCTTATATATAGCAGAATTTAATTCTTTTCTTGACTCAATAGTTACTGGTTTATTTAACACCTTGAATATTTCTTCATTTAACTTTTTAATATTTGGATTTCCNTGAACTTTCAAGTCAATAAAATNGTATTCGTTAANCTCGTTTTGAAAAATTTTTCTAGCAAANTCAATATTAGAAAAAATATAAAATTTATTCATGTCGTCAATTGAAGAATAGATGCCAGCCACCAATGCTGTTTCACTTTTAAANGGATTAAAATTAATTGTCGATTNATTTAANNTCCTNGGGACAGTTATTTTNAAAAGATCCGAGTAATCGTAAACGCCAAGATTTAGTTGTCTCGCCGTTGAACTACCAATAATAACTTCAGAATACCCACCTTCTAACCAATCTCCTGAAATCATTAGAGAATCTATTTGAACTATGTTTGAATACNGCTGTCCTACCCCTCTTAAAACCGCCATCATAGTTTTATTTTTAAAGTTTAAAACCACCTTATCCTCTATTACAGGTGAACTATCAACCACATTGTGAATTAAATCAATTTTTGACAATTCTTCATTCGAAACAATTAGCTTGTTTTCGTTTTTAGGTTTTATTCTGAAATCAGGATCAAACTTATTTGTGAACGAAAGNCCAAAAGTTTTAAGNCCACTAAANGCACTTAAAACTATAAATAAAGAGGCTGTTGAAAACGAAATAACTATGACCGAAATCATGTTCATTATATTGATTACAGATTTTTCTTTTTTAGAGAAAAAGTACTTCAAAGCAAAATAGAGAGATACCTTCAAGTTATTCTTTAATTGGATTTTCACCATCTCTTAAAGATGATTCAATTTTTTCGATATAGTCCAGAGAATCGTCTAAATAGAAAGCCAATTTGGGGATTACTCTTAATTCATTTTTAAGCTTTTGTGAAAGCGCGTGCTTAACCTGTGAAGCATTNTCACGAAGTCCCCTTATCCAATTATCTTTGTTTTTTGATGGATAAATGCTTACATAGACCTTAGCAATAGTCAAATCAGATGAAACTTTAACCTTTGTTACAGATACAAGTTTGTTAGAAGAGTCACTAAATCTAATTGCCTTTTGAAATATATATGACATCTCTTTTTGTAGAAGAGAACAAACCTTTTTTTGTCTTTGGGAATTCATTAAATTAAAATATAATTTTTTACTGTTGCTTGTAATTATTTTCAAACAATAAGAAAATTAAGTATTACTTTTGACAATTAAAGTTAAAAAAATGANTGAACTCATTGTCCCGTTTTGTTCTATTTTTCTCGCCATGATTGTAATTTGGAGATCAAGTGACGGATTTCAGGCGGCATCAGATTATCTCGGAAGGAACTTAACAGAAGGTGTAAGGGGGGCTACGATAAATGCTATTGGCAGTTCAATGCCTGAACTTTTCACCACGCTCTTTGGTTTGATAATGCTAGGAGAATTGGACAACTTTGCATTTGGGATGGGAACAACATCTGGCAGTGCAATTTTTAACAGTATGATTATACCTGCTGTTGTAATTATGGCTGTNACCCTGCTTGGGATAACCAATAAGGTTGAAGTTTCGAAGAAAGTAATTCTTAGAGATGGCCTTGGGTTAATTTTTTGCGAATTTCTTTTAATGTATGTGATATATAAAAATGAAATAGATTGGTTAGATGGCCTTATTTTAATGTTAACTTATTTTGTTTATATCATTTATATGTTTACTTCTATGAAGACGGCTGAAGAAATTAGTTTAATTTCAAACACTACCCAAGGTAAAGGAGAAACCCCAATTTTAAAATCCATCGTATATTTTGATTTTGTTAATATTTTTTTTAGAAAAAAAGCAAATGCCCTCAACGCATGGTCTTTGCTACTATTTTCNATGGGAATAATTGGTTCAGCATGCGTTTTGTTAATCAACGCATGTGAAACCATAGCCGAAGGANTGGGGATTGCACCATATTTTATAGCAGTAATTCTTGCGTCAGCAGCGACAAGCTTGCCAGATACAATTTTATCCTATAGAGACGCTATAAAAGGGGACTACGATGATGCAATATCAAATGCACTAGGGAGCAATATTTTTGATATTTGTTTTGCTCTAGGCTTACCTATTTTTGCATATACACTTGTTAAAGGTCCAATTGTTATGCCTGAGAGAACTTTATCCGATGTTATCGAGCTTCAAATAAGTTTAATTATTTTAACGGTAGTTTCTTTTTATATTTTTTATTTTAATAAGGGACTTAAAACAAGACACAGTATCTATCTTGTGGGTTTATACATTCTATTTGTAGCATTTATATTTATAAATGCATACTTCTAGAATTTAAGTGGAAAAATTAAGTTTTTCAATTTCATCATATCCCCCTTCGATATTAATTAATTTTAAATCATTTTCCTTACTTATGATTGAACTTGCAATAACACTTCTATATCCCCCTTTACAATAAATATAAAATGGCGAGCATTTTTTAAGTTCACCTATATAGTTATCAATCTTTTTCAAAGGGATATTCTTCGCACCAGGAAAATTTCCAATCTTAAATTCATCCACACCTCTGACGTCATAAATATTTCTTCTTAAGGACTTGGATTGATTAACAAATTCTTTAGCACTTATACATTCAATTTTTTTTATTTCTCCCGATGATTTTACCCACCTATCAAAACCACCATCCAAAAATCCAACAACGTTATCGAAACCAACTCTTGCCAATCTTGATATTGCTTCTTGTTCTTTTCCTTTAGGAGAAATTATAATTATCTTTTGATTAACGTCCTCAATAATAGTCCCGGCCCACGGAGCAAACATACCTTCTAGACCTATGAATAAACTTCCTGGTATATGCCCTCTGGAAAACAAACTTTTAGATCTTACATCTAAAATTAAAACATCACTTTGTTTTCTTAATACATTAAAGTTGTGAATACTTATAGGGTTCAGGCTTTTTTTGATTATAGTCGAAACATCCTCATACCCCCCTTTATTGAGCTCTACATTTGATGGAAAATACTTTGGAGGAGAAGAAAGGTCCTTTGTGACCTCGTTTATAAATTCCTCTTTAGTCATGTCTTCGCGAAGTGCATAATTTACTTTTTTTTGATTGGCAAGAGAATCACTAGTTAAATCCATCATGTTTTTACCACAAGCAGATCCTGCTCCATGTGCAGGATATATGGTTATGCTATCTGGTAAAGGCATCAATTTATTTCTTAAACTATCGAAAAGTTGGCCCGCTAAGTATTCTTTTGAAAGCTTCTTGTTCTCTTGAGCTAAGTCGGGCCTTCCAACATCACCTAGGAATAAGGTGTCACCAGTAAAAATGGCAACTTCTTCGTCATCTTCATCCCAAAGAAGATAGCAGGAGCTCTCCATTGTGTGCCCAGGAGTATGAATTAATTGTAAGGTTACTTCACCAATTTTAAATTTATCTCCATCCATTGCAATTTTTGATTCAAAAGAAGGATCTGCATTTGGGCCAAAAATTATGGGAGCATTAGTTTTTTTGGATAGACTTAAATGCCCACTTACAAAATCGGCATGAAAATGAGTTTCAAAGACATATTTGATTTTTGCCTTTCCTTTAGCGGCTCTTTCAATGTAGGAATCTACTTCTCTTAATGGGTCAATTACCGCAGCTTCTCCCTTACTTTCAATATAATAAGACCCTTGGGACAAACACTTGGTATAAATTTGTTCAACTATCATCTACATAGAAGTTTCTGAATTCAAAAATACAGTAAGATTTTAATCTATAAAAATCATAAAGGTTTACTTATTCAAATTCCTGTTCTCCCATAATTTCAAAAACTGATTGTAATTTGGTATTTCACCATTCTTTTCTTTATAAATTTTCAAATGCTTGTCATCTCCCTCTTTAAGCTTTTCGAATGCACAAAATAGCCAGGCAAGCTTTTCGTTTTTTGTCATTTTGTTAAATGATGTATATCTGAGTCGCAAACGACAATCTGCTGGTTCAATTGATGAAAACGAAAAACATATAGATATAAATAATAAAATAATAAGAATTCTTTTGATTAAAAAGAAAATAAAATTTAACATATGTGTAAGAAAATTAATTTGGCCATACAAATGAAATATTCTGTTTTATGTCTGGATGTAAAGATTTTGCAACTGGACAATTTAGAGCAGTACTTTCAATTATAGATTTTGTTTTAGAATCTGTAGATTGTGAAAATTTTATTTTTACCTCAATCTCGACTATCCTCCTTGGTTTATCACCCATTATCTTTTTTACTGATGAGGTAGTTTTTGTTAAGTCATATCTTATTTGTTTAGAAACAATCCCTATAACAGTTAAAATACAAGATGATAAAGATGAAGCAACTAAATCTGTGGGAGAAAAAGCCTCTCCTTTTCCGTTATTGTCTGTAGGCGCGTCTGTAACTATCTTTTCATTAGAGGATGTGTGGACAGATTCTGTCCTAAGATTTCCTAAATAACTAACTATGCTTGTCATATTTTTAAAATAAACGTTTTACAAAAATTATACAAAAGTATGTTTTTATTTTTTTTTAGTGATGAGATAAATACCTACTAAAATAACAAAAGCAGATATAAGTTTACTAATACCAAATGATTCCTCGTCTAGAATCCCCCAGCCTATAGCTACTATCGGGAGCAAGTAAGTTGTCGAAACAGAAAAAACGGGGGAGGAAATAGAAACTAATTCATTAAACATAACTTTAGCTAGTGCAGTTCCCATAGAGGCTAAAATAAATACAAATAAAAGAGAGGTCATGATATCCTCCTCCCTGTAAAAAGTCTTCCAAGAAAAATCGGACAAGACTAAAAGAACTAATGCAGGAGGAGTAATTGCTAAAAAGTTTCCAATAGCTACCCCAATTGAGGAAACACCTTTGAGTTTGTATTTTAAAATATTCACATTATATCCATAGCATAGAGATGCAATTAATACTAATAAAGAATAGTTAGCATTAGAAAAAGATTTTGAGGAATATTCATCATATATGAGCATAACAGTTCCTAATAGCCCAACAGCAACCCCTAAAAACTGCAGTTTTTTAAAAGTGTAACTAAAAAAAAGCACTGCAATAAATAGAGTGAACATTGGCGTTAATCCATTCAAAACAGCCACAACAGAACTATCTATTTTTGTTTCTGAATAAGCAAACAGAAATGTCGGGAAGAACGTTCCAAAAAAACCTGTAACAGTTAGCCATTTCCATTGATCTCTGCTTAAGTTACTAACATGTCTTAGGCCAAAAAAAACTAGTATGAGGGATGTTATTACAATTCTAAAACATGCCAATTGAATTGGGGATAGACCGACCAACCCCTTTTTGATTAATATATAAGAACTACCCCATATACCAGAAAGTAAAAACAAATAAATCCATTTTTTGGTGTTTTTATCCATTAAAACTTTTCCTCGTCAAGCTTTAATATTGTATTGAGAAGGACATTAGCTCCTTTATATACATCTTCGTCTGAAGAGAGTTCTTTTGGCGAGTGGCTAATTCCATCAACACTTGGTATAAAAATCATCCCAGAGGGGACAATGATTGCCATATCTTGGGCATCATGCCCTGCTCCGCTTGGCATTTTTTTAAAAGAATAATTTAATTGGTTTGCAGAATCTATAATCAAACTTTGAATTTGATTATTCATTAGAGCAGGACTTGCATTAATATCAATAGATGAAAAAGAAATAGTAGTTTCATTCTTTGAGGCAAGCATTTTAGCTTTTTTTTCTATTTCGCTGAATAAAAAATCTATTTTATTTTCATCCAAATCTCTTATTTCCAAACTGAGCTTTACTTTCCCTGGAATTACATTTGGCGCTCCGGGGTAAGCCTCAATTTTACCAACGGTTCCAACTTGATTACCAGGTACTTCACTAATAACTTTCCTGACAAGTAGGATAAAGTCAGCAGCTGTAATCATTGGGTCTTTTCTTTCATCCATTGGGGTTGTACCAGCATGATTTGCGAATCCCTCAATTACAACATCCCACCATTTCAAACCAACTATTCCAGTTACAACTCCAATGTCGACATTGCTTTTGTTTAAAATATTACCTTGCTCGATGTGAAGCTCAACAAATGCGTGATAGTCATTAGAAGATTTAATAACCTCAAAAATTCTCTTTTGATTACCACCAAGTCTATCAACTCCTTCTCCGTTTGTAAAGCCTGATGCCGTTTTAACCCTTAAAGCGTCATTATTTAATTTTCCAGCCAGAGCTCTACTCCCAAAGACCCCACCTTCTTCATTTGTAAAAACAATTAACTCCAAAGGGTGAGAAGTAATAATCTTACGATCTAAAATTGTCTCCAGAGCTTCAATACCAGCAATTACTCCAAGAGGCCCATCAAAATGACCACCATTGGGCACAGCATCAATGTGAGAACCAAAAATGATTGGTTTAAGTTTTTTATTTGTTCCCTCTTTTCTTGCAATTATGTTTGCTGCATAATCGACTTCAACTTTCAGCCCAAGATTTTTCAAGTATTCTTTTAAATGCTCTCTAGCCTGGATATCATAGTCACTATATGCAACTCTATCATTCCCATTGTTTTTGTTAATCCCGAATTCACTAAGTTCTTTAAGGTTCCTTAAAAGCCGTTCTTTTGAAACTGTATAATTCGGTTTCTGACTAAAAAGTGAGTAAACAAAAAGCAAAAAAAATATGATAGTGTATTTTTTCATATCATGTAAATATTTTTATGATGGTATTGACTATAGAAAGTATAGTTAGAATTAATGAAATTATTGTAGCATTTCTCCAAAACTTAACAGAACCCATTCTTTTGAACTAATCGGCTAAATTAACAAATTATTTGTCCTCTCTCTAAAAACAACTAATTATGAGTGAATCTATATTATATAAAATAAAATCATCGAATAATGAAAAATTGATCCAGTCAAAACAAAAACATGCCATATGGAATGAAAAAATTTAATTTTATCAAAGGCATAAAACAACACCCCGATGGTATATGAAACTCCTCCTGCAATTAATAAAACTTTTGCTTTAACATTTATTATTTCAAAAAGTGTTGTGATATCAATTACAATTAACCACCCCATAGTCAAGTATAATATAAGAAATAATATCTCGAGTCTTCCTGTGTAAAAAATTTTCATAATAGTTCCAATTATAGCTATAATTAGTACTGAAGAAAAAATAAAAACCCCCGAATAATCGTAGAGTGTTATTAAACAAACAGGAGCGTAAGACCCCAATATCAAGTAGAATACACTGATGTGATCAATAACTTTCAATTTTCTTTTAAGGCTTGCTTCTGATACTCTATGATAAATTGTTGAGGATCCATAGACCAACAACAGACCAATAGAAAACAGAGACAATGAAAAAATACTTAAGCTCGAGAATTGAGTGTTACAGAAAAAAAGAAAAGGGATTCCTATTAATGTCAGAATTAATCCTATAAAATGAGTGACCGTATTCCAAAACTCCTCGTTATTAATATCTATAAAATTACGTTCTATCATTCTTTACAATATAGTTTAAAAAAAAATCATAAAGCAAACTATCAATCTTAGATATAGACACCTAAAATTTATACTATATTTGTTTTTGAAAATCAGTCCAAAATTGCTTTGATAAAAACTTTTAGAATTTTATTCTTGTGATTTTTTTAATCAAGTCTCCTTATGGGAGATTTGATCTGGTTGAAAAGGTCCTATAGCTCAGTTGGTTAGAGTAGCTGACTCATAATCAGTTGGTCCCTGGTTCGAGCCCAGGTGGGACCACCTCTAAACCCTCTAAGTCATTGATTTAGAGGGTTTTTGTTTTAAGGAACCTTTGTGGTAAACCAAATGGTAAACCAAAATATTTATTTTTGAAAGAAGATGAACAGAAAATATTTTTATTATTTAGTTTTTGGATTTACTTTTTTAACATTCGGTTTGGTTCAAGATTACATCAGACCAAATTATGAAGGAGGAAATTCCCTTATAATTTATTTTCTTGGAGTAATTCCTAACTTCCTTCCAGGTATTGGTCTACCAAGTATGTTTTATGTAACCATTCCAGAGATATTTAAGCATAATACATCTATTAACAGAAATAGATTAAAGTGGTCAATAATCATTTCTATGATTGGTCTAATTGGAAATGAGTTCATAACAATTTACACTCCAGGAAGAGGAGTTTTTGATTGGAATGATATTGTATGGACAATTATTGGGGGGATAGTTTTTTATTTTCTACATATAATAATTCAAAACTATTCCGAACCTAAATCCTAACCAAAACCATTAATTTCTAGTATGATTTATGACTTTGATTCCCTTATTGATAAGTTGAATTACCTTGAAGAAGAGACATCTCCCAAATGGGGGAAAATGAATTCATTTAAAATGATTAATCATTGTAACAATTTTATTGAAGTCTCAATGGGAAATCAAAAAATTAGTCTTTGGACAAGATTATTTGGTAGACTTTTTGGAAAAGTATTTTTGAAATATTTAAAGTCATTGGATTTTGATATAAATAGGTATCCAAAAAATTCAAAGACCCTGAAAGAGTTTAAACCTTTTATTTCACAAGAATCATTTTTAAATCAAAAAAACAGACTTACGGAAAATCTCAAAATAGTTAAGGAGTTAAAATCTCATTATACTATTCACAACATTTATGGTAAAATTGAAACTAGATTATTTAAAAAAATAGTTCATTTCCACACGTCATATCACTTTAATCAATTTGGGATTTTATAATTGGTCCTTTTGTACTTGAACCAATTTAAGGGTCAAAATTTGAACAATATTTAATAACAAAACACTTGGTTTACCGAGTAAACCATTTTTCTCTGTTTTTGGTTTACCTAGTAAACCAAATCATTATTTTTGATAAACATAACTATATGTAAATCAATACATTAAGCTGTTAATTATAACTTGGTGCAAGTACAGGTGGGACCACAACAGAAACCCTAACTCCTTACAGATGAAGAAGTTAGGGTTCTTTTTTTGAGATATTATTTGGTTGCTATTTAAGCTGATTGTTTAAAAAAGCAAGAATTTTGCTGTATCCTTCGATTTGTTGTTGTTTTTTTGCAAAACCATGGCCTGCGTCTTCAAAA
>PBVB01000030.1 GCA_002728075.1 Flavobacteriaceae bacterium | reverse complement strand
TATTCTGATTTTATTAGTCTACTTCTTTTCCAATCAAAGTCACAATGAACAATTTTATAATAATAAAAATTTTCATTACCACTTACGTCGTCAAAAGAAAGGGATAGAATTTGATTCATTTTTATTATTGGAAATTGAGAATTGTAAGATCCTCCAGAAAAAATTACTGTTTTGATGAAAGGATAATTGTCTATTTTCTTTTCTGATTGAGAAAAAAGTAATGATAACGAACAAAAAAATGATAAAAAAAACGTCTTGATTTTCATTTAACTAATATATAAAATCAACACCAAATGTATTAATTTCTAATCTATCTTAATTGCACTATTGGCAATAAGAAAATTATATAATTTAGTTTAAAAATATTTTTTAATAGACATATTAAATTATTAAATTTACGAGCGATTTGAATTAAATAGTAGACTATGTCAGTAGACATAAAAATTAGAAATGGGTTTAATTTAAACCTGAATGGAGAGGCAAATAAAATTCTATCGGAATCAGAGCGTTCTAAAACCTTTGCTTTAAAACCAACTGATTTTTTCTGTTTGAAACCTAAACTTTTGGTAAGAGAAGGTGATAAAGTAAAAAAAGGAACTCCTTTATTTTTTTCTAAAGATAATCCTCGAATACATTTTGTATCACCAGTATCTGGAGAAATTCTGGCAATATCTAGAGGAGAAAAGAGAAAAATTCTTGAAATTGTTATATCCGGTCAAAATACCAATATTGATTCAGTAAAATTTAAAACAACTAATTTCAAAAATTTTTCAGTTGAAGAAATTAAAGACGTTTTATTGAGATCGGGTTCATGGCCATTTATATTACAAAGACCTTATGGGATTATTGCNCAACCTGAAGATAANCCTTCCGCTATTTATATTTCAACTTATTCAACCTCACCATTAGACNTNGATTTTGATTTTNTTTTAAAAAATAAAANAGAAGATTTTCAATTAGGTGTAAGCATCTTATCTAAGTTAGCAGATAACCTTTATCTGACNGTAGATTCANATTTTCCNGGNTTTTTTGAAAACATAAAANATGCTTCGATATTAANAGTCAAAGGACCCCATCCAGCTGGTAACATTGGAGTTCAGATTCATAATCACAAGCCTATTTCACCTGGTGAAAAAGTTTGGACTGTTAAACCTGAAGATGTTTCAAATATTGGGTCTTTATTCAGAAATGGAGAGTTTTGTTCCAATCGAACAGTAGCNGTTGTTGGCCCAACTGTTAAAAATCCNCAATATTTTACANCTANAATTGGTTCATCTATTTCTAGTATTTTGAAAAAAATAGAAGTTGATAAATCAAAAGAATGTAGANTAATTAATGGAGATGTATATTCAGGTAAAAAGACCGACNTTGANGGTTATTTGTCCTATAGTAACAATTTGCTAACTATCATCCCTGAAGGAAAAANCTACAGAATGTTTGGNTGGTTGCCATTTAAAGACAATTTCATTCCAAGCCTTTCTAAAACATCGTTTTCNAGATTTNTAAATAAAAGTAAATTAGAAGTCANTACAAACCTAAATGGAGAGGAAAGAGCAATGGTTGTTACTGGAGAAATGGAGAAAGTTTTTCCAATGGATATTTTTCCAATGCAATTAGTAAAGGCTTGTTTAAANCAAGATATAGAAAGAATGGAAGCCCTNGGTATATATGAAGTTGTNCCGGAAGATTTTGGATTAATCGACTTNAGTAGTTCTTCAAAAATTGAAGCACAGGAAATAATTAAAAAAGGAATCGAATTAATAATTAATGAAGAAAGTTAATGTTTTATGNAATTTATTAGAAAAAGATTAGATAAAATTAGAAAACCCTTTAACAAGGGAGAAAAGTTCGAGAGATTNGCTCCAGCGGTAAATGCTTTTGACACNTTCCTTTTTGTCCCCAATCACACAACTAAGTCTGGTTCACATATTCGTGATGCGGTCGATTTAAAAAGAACAATGGTTACTGTTATTATAGCTNTGTTACCTGCTCTATTCTATGGTATATATAATACTGGTTATCAGTATTTTATTCAAACTAACCTTGACTTTACTTTTTTGGATGCCATGCTCCATGGATCAAAAAAAATTCTTCCAATGATTGCAGTATCNTANGCTGTAGGATTACTAATTGAATTTATTTTTGCTATATATCGTGGACATGAAGTTAACGAAGGATATTTGGTAACGGGTTTACTAATACCTATGATTATGCCTGTTGACATCCCCTTATGGATGGTAGCTGTATCTGTAGCTTTCGCAGTTCTAATAGCTAAAGAAGCCTTCGGAGGAACTGGAATGAATATTCTAAATCCAGCTCTAACAGCAAGGGCTTTTGCATTTTTTGCATACCCTACCTACATGTCTGGAAATAAAGTTTGGGTTTCAGAAGCATCAAAATTAGACGGTATATCAGGTGAAACAATTTTAGGATTTTTGGCTGCCGGCAATGACATTAACTATACTTTTAATGAAATGTTTAATGGTTCTATTCCTGGGTCGATTGCTGAGACTTCTACTTTGTGGATTCTCGTAGGTGCAATTATTTTAATTTTTACGGGTGTTGCTAGTTGGAGAATTATTGTTGGGGGTGTTTTAGGTGCATCTTTAGTTGGTGTTTTATTCAATTTTTGGGGAATGAATCCTTTAATGCAATTTAATTGGATAAATCATTTAGTTGTTGGAGGCTTTGCTTTTGGGATAGTTTTTATGGCTACNGATCCCGTTTCTGCCTCTCAAACCAAAACTGGAAANTGGATATATGGNTTTTTAGTTGGTGTTTTCTGTATTTTAATAAGAGTATTTAANCCAGCATATCCTGAAGGTGTTATGCTTGCAATATTATTAATGAATGTTTTTGCTCCAACTATCGATCATTATGTAATTGAGAGAAACATTAAAAAAAGAAAGTTAAGATGGGAATCATCAAAAATTAAATTAATATGATATGAATAAGGATAGTAATTTTTACACCTTTTTGTTTTCACTTTTAATGGTTTTAGTTGTTGCTTCTTCTTTAGCTNTAACTTCCGAATCGTTGAAAGAAAAGCAAAATGAAAATGTTGTAAAAGAAAAAATGCAGAATATNATTTCAACCATAGGTATAAAGGCTAGTAGAGATGAAGCCNAAGATCTCTATAAAAAATATATTAAAAGTGAGCTNTCACTTTTAAGNGATGGTNCTGTTGATGAGAACAAAAATGCTTTTTTGATTGATCTATCAACAGAAATAAAAAAAGATATTAATCANCANAGATACCCACTTTTTGTTGCTGAAATGAACGAAAAAAANTATTTCATAATTCCTCTTCGAGGCTCAGGACTTTGGGATGCAATATGGGGATATGTCGCCTTAGAAGAAGACATGTCAACAATAAAAGGAATTGTATTTGATCATAAAGGAGAGACTGCTGGATTAGGTGCTGAAATAACCCAGCAATGGTTTCAAGACAGGTTTATCGGTGAAAAAATTTTCAATTCAAGTTCNAAACTTGTTGGAATAAATGTTTCAAAATCAAACAATGATCCAAAAAATCTAGATAAAGATGANCATGAAGTTGATGCAATATCAGGTGCAACAATTACTGGAGATGGNGTNTCTGACATGATAATNGAGAGATTAAATCATTANATCTCNTATTTCAATAAATATAAATCTGATAANAATGTTATAGCAATGAAGAATCATTTTATTAACNATACAATAAATGGATAGCAATAGNAAATTAAATTTATTTTTTATAAATAAAAAGAGTGAACCCTTATTTTCAAAGAAAAACAGAGCCCTATTAAGTGATCCACTAGATGATAACAATCCAATAACAGTTCAAGTNTTAGGTATTTGTTCAGCTTTAGCAATTACAGTTCAATTAAAGCCAGCATTGGTTATGACATTGTCAGTTGTATTTGTAATGGGTGCTTCAAATGTTATAATTTCTATTTTAAGAAACCTAATTCCAAATAGAATTAGAATTATTGTTCAACTTGTTGTCATAGCATCTTTAGTGGCATTAGTTGAACAAGTATTAAAAGCCTTTTCGTATGACGTTTATAAAGAGTTGTCAATATTTATTGGGCTAATAATAACAAATTGCATTGTTATGGGTAGACTGGAGGCATTTGCTCTTGGTAATGGAGTATGGAAATCTTTTCTTGATGGTATTGGAAATGCTGCTGGTTATGGTATAATTCTAATTATTGTAGCTTTTTTTAGAGAATTACTTGGATCAGGGAAACTTTTGGGTTATCAAGTAATACCAGATTTTATATATGCTATGGGTTATGAAAATAATGGCCTTATGCTTTTATCACCGATGGCCTTAATTACTGTAGGTATAATGATTTGGATTCAACGTTCAAGAAACAGAAAATTAATTGAGGAAAATTAAAACATGGAATATTATCTAAATCTTTTCGTCAAAAGTATTTTTATTGAAAATATGATTTTTGCGTATTTCCTTGGAATGTGTTCTTATCTCGCTGTNTCAAANACTGTTAAGACTGCTAATGGTNTAGGTCTGGCTGTNATTTTTGTTTTGTCNATCACNGTTCCAATTAATTTTTTNTTGGACAATTATCTNTTAAAACCTGGTGCTCTTTCTTGGATTGGCAGTGAATATTTATCCATTGATTTAAGTTTTTTAAGATTNATTATGTTTATAGCTGTTATTGCTTCAATGGTTCAGTTGGTTGAAATGATAGTNGAAAAATTATCTCCCGCACTATATGGAGAACTTGGAATATTTCTCCCTTTAATTGCTGTAAATTGTGCAATACTTGGCGGATCATTATTTATGCAACAAAAAAGCTTTTTAGGAATTTCTGAATCAGCTGTTTATGGTTTTGGTTCAGGCGTTGGTTGGTATTTAGCCATTATAGCAATCGCTGCAATTAGAGAAAAAATTAGTTATTCTAATGTTCCAGCACCTTTGAAAGGTTTAGGGATAACCTTCATAATTACTGGGTTAATGGCAATAGGATTTATGAGTTTTATGGGAATTAAATTATAATTTTAAGAATGGATATTACAATAATTATTTCGAGTGTTTTGGTCTTAACAAGTGTGATTTTTTTATTAGTAACATTGTTGTTAGTTGCTAAATCTAAATTACTACCATCTGGTCCAGTATCCCTGAAAATAAATGGTGAAAATGAAGTTGAAGTTTCTTCAGGTGACACCTTACTGAGTACCCTTGGAAATAATAAAATTTTTCTACCATCTGCATGCGGAGGGGGAGGTACNTGTATACAGTGTAGGTGTCAAGTATTAGAAGGAGGAGGGGAAATCCTACCTACTGAGAAACCTCATTTTTCAAGAAAAGAAATCGCTGATGGTTGGAGGTTAGGGTGTCAGGTTAAGGTTAAAGAAAACATGACAATAAAAGTTCCAGAAGAAGTTTTTGGGATAAAAAAGTGGGAAGCAACTGTAGTTAGAAACTGGAATGTAGCATCCTTCATTAAGGAATTCGTAATTAAATTACCTGAGGAAATGGATTATAAAGCAGGTGGATATATTCAAATCGAAATCCCAGAGTGTGAAATAAATTATAAGGATATGGATATATCAGCCCATCCCGATGAACACCCAGAGGACGCAAATAAATTTAAACTAGAGTGGGACAAATTTAATCTTTGGTCCTTAAAAATGAAGAATGAAGAAGTAGTCGAAAGAGCCTATTCTATGGCATCATACCCCGCTGAGGGAAAAGAGGTAATGCTAAATGTGAGAATTGCGACACCTCCCTGGGATAAAAATAAAAACGATTGGATGGATGTAAATCCTGGGATAGCATCATCTTACATCTTTAGTAAAAAACCCGGTGACAAAGTTACCATTTCAGGTCCCTTTGGAGAGTTTTTCATTAATCACTCAGAATCTGAAATGCTTTATGTCGGAGGAGGCGCCGGTATGGCTCCAATGCGCTCTCATTTATACCAACTCTTTAGAACATTAAAAACCGGTCGTAAAGTAACTTTTTGGTATGGAGGAAGATCAAAAAGAGAGTTATTTTATCTAGATCATTTTCGTGCTCTTGAAAAAGATTTNCCGAATTTTAAATTTTATGTAGCGCTTTCAGAACCTCTAGATGAAGACAACTGGAAAGTTAAAAAAGATTTAGACTCTGAAGGAGACGGATTTTTAGGATTTATCCATCAGTGTGTAATAGATTTCTATCTCTCCAAGCATGATTCACCAGAAGATATTGAAGTATACTTCTGTGGACCACCTATGATGAATCAAGCAGTTGAAAAGATGGCCGATGATTTTGGTATACCCCCAGAAAATGTTCGATTCGATGATTTTGGAGGTTAAAATCATTTTGTATCACTTTTGAGAAAAATCTTACTTTTAGTTGTTCTTTTAACTTCTTGTTCCAAGCATGAATTAGTTTTAATTGATGGTCAAGCACTAGGCACATATTATAGAATCAAATACCTTGACATAGGTTACACTAGAGAAAATTTTCAAAAAGGCATTGATTCAATTTTCAATGTACTAAACAACTCTATGTCCACCTACATTCCTAATTCAGATATTTCCAAGATAAATAGTGGTGATAGCACTATAGTTGTTGATGAACATTTCGAAAAAGTTTTTCAAAAAGCAAATTTAATGTGGTACAAATCTCAGGGTTACTTTGATCCCACAGTAGGTGCATGGGTCAATGCGTATGGATTTGGACCAACTAAAAAACTTAAAAAAATCGGATTGGTAGAGAGAGACAGTCTTATGGAAATAACTGGTTGGCCTAGAATTAGGTTAACAAAAGATAAAAAAATAATAAAAGATGATAAAAATATTTTTATTGATTTCAATGCATTGGCTAAGGGATATGCAGTTGATCAAATAAATTTATATTTTGAAAAAGCGGGAAGTAAGAACCATTTAATTGATATAGGAGGTGAGCTAATATCTCGAGGCAAGAATTTAGTAAGAAATAAATTCTGGAGCGTTGGTATTGAAAAACCTATTGAGTCAAATTTACCTAGAAAAATATTTGATACTATTGAATTAAATAATCAAGCTCTAGCAACATCTGGAAATTACAGAAAGTATAGAATTGATAAAGAAACAAAACAAAAGTATGTTCACTCAATTAACCCATTGAATGGGAGGCCTGCTAGATCAAATATTTTAAGTGTTTCGGTCAAGGCTTTAGATTGCATGACTGCTGACGCCTTTGCAACTGCACTAATGGTAATGCCTTTAAATATGGGTAAGAAATTGATTAATGAGACACCCGACGTGGATGCGTTTTGGATTATTTCTAAAAGTGATAAATTTATAACTCATTCATCAGAAAATTGGTAATTTATTTTAGTGCAATTCCAATGGGTATTTTTTCATCCTTGGGTAAACAATATTTTATTTTTTCCTCATTTGACATTTCTTTTAAGATATCAATTTTTTTAGGCTTAAAACCTGACTTAGCAAGTCTAGCGTAAAAGTCCAATCCATAAACTCTTACATGATCGTACTGACCAAAGTATTTGTTCCTTTCCTTAGGATTCATAATTTCTTTATTTTCAAAGGTTTTTTTAAGATTTTTATCAAGAGGTACCTGTGCAATCAAGGTTCCTTTATTTTTGATCACTCTGTGAAGTTCATTTAAAGCTTTGTAATCATCTTCAATGTGTTCTAAGACATGATTACATAAAATAAGATCAAAGTAATTTTCTTCAAATGGTAAATTATACACATTAGCTTTTATGTCAGCTAGTGGAGACTTAAGATCAATTGAAACGTAATTCCAATTGGTAATTTTTTTAAATTTTTTTATAAAAATTATCTCAGGCGCAACATGTAATACAGAAATATTTTTNTCTAAAAGNTTGGTTTTNTTTTTAAGATACAACCANAGNANTCTGTGCCTCTCAAGAGANANNGTTCCTGGACACAAAGCGTTTTTTCTGANCCTATTATAACCATAAGGTAAAAANGNTCTATAAGAACTTCCATCAATTGGATCTACAAATTTTGTGCCTTTGTATAGGATTCTTAAAAANGGCCNTAAAATCATACTNATCCTTATTAAAAATTGTCTCGAAAAAAAATTAAGAATTAATTTCACGACTCTTTTTAAAGGGTTTTTCTTCATCACTTAGAATGCCCAT
>PBVB01000029.1 GCA_002728075.1 Flavobacteriaceae bacterium | reverse complement strand
TAAACAATATTGTGGGAATTGACTCCATCTTTGAGGGTTATTTTCACCAGCTGGTCTTTCAAGATAGGCGATAAGTGTTCCATTAGCAGAGATATCTTTTGTAATTTCATTTACTTCAAAAACGAAATTTCCGTATAAATTGTCTTCTGATATAAATGATGGGTTATCAATTTCTAAAAATAAAGTTTTGCTTTGAGACTCTTCTTGATCCAAATCATTGTTATTAGAACCAATGCTAACACATGATATTAAAAGAGTGCTTGTCAGGCACACTGAAAAAAGAATAAGAAGGGTATAGGTATTTTTCATTAGAGTTAAATTTATTTCAATATATAAAATTTATAAAATACCAATTAGTAAGGATATACCGAGAAGAACAAGAAGTAAAGCAACTATTTTTTTTATTTGCTCAATTGTAACTTTTTTTAACAATTTGTTTCCAATAAAAGAGCCTGCGACTGCAGAAAAGACAGAAAAAAAACCTAACTGATAGTAATCTGAATAATTGAGATTCAAAAAGTTTGTGCTGTAAACACTCAATCGAGTTATGTCAACTAGTGAAGAAATAGCAACAGTTGTCGCTACAAATACACTTTTTCCCAGTCCGTGCCTAACCAAAAAAGCACTTCTTAACGCACCTTGATTTCCAGAAAGTCCTCCAAAAAAACCACTTAAAAAACCACCAACAGGAAGATATTTTTTATCAAAATGTAAATTGTTTATCTGAGGGATTAAATCAATAATTGCAAAAATTATCAGTAAAATAGAAATCAAAAATTTTACTAGTATTACATCTATTTTTTTGTCAAAAAAATAATATGAGAAAATAACAACGTTGTCATCAATTAACAACAAAAGGTAAGACCCAATAAATGCTGCTATAACTGATGGGAGTCCAAATCGAATTAACACCTTTTTATCGATATTTTTTCCCACTAAGAAAAACTTAAAAATATTATTGGAAAAATGCACGAGCCCTGTAAATGCAATTGCTATTTCGGTTGGAAAAAAAATCATCATAACAGGAGTTAAAATAGTCCCCAGACCAAAACCCGAGAAGAAGGTAAGTATTGCTGCACCAAAAGCCACAACAGATACTATGAATATTTCAATCATGAAAATTGAATTAAAATCTAATCTCCATTTGAAGATTTTTTTGTGCAAAACCTAATTTTTCGTAAAAAGATTCCGTTTTAGAATCAGTATTTAGAATNGTTTTATAACATCCTTCTTTTTTAGATATTGATATCAATTTTTTAATTATAGATGAAGCAACCNATTTCCCTCTAAATTTTTTAGATACNACTACGTCTTCAATTAAACCAATTCTGCGATCNACCTTTTCGATGATNTGAAGAGTGGAAGTCCCCATAATTTCATTTTTTTTGTTTTTAGCTACTAAACAAAAAATATTTTTGTTTGAGAAAAAATCTTTTGACATATCACCCTTATTTTTCCATCCAAATCCTTCCTTCATAAGGGTGGTCAAACTTTCAGCGTCTTGAAACTTTCCCCTTTCTATCTTCATTTACTTTTTAAAAATTGCTGAAAAACCACCACCTCTTGACATTGAAATATTCATTTTGGANTTATTGTTTAATNTCATTTTTTCAAATTTATAATCCATTGCGTTTCTNTCGGTGTTGANNCCATCTTTATAAACTTGAACGTTATAATTTGCATNNTNATCTAAGAATGAAAGGTCNANTTCNAAGTTNCTNGCNGTCCAATCTGTCATNGCAGCTAAGTACCAGTTCTCACCNTTTCTTCTGGCAATTACAATGTAGTCTGAAANTNTTGCTTTAAGAACAANTGTCTCATCCCANGTAGTTGGAATTTGAGTNATAAAATCNACNGTNTCTTGTTCTTTTTTNTAGATTGTNGGNGATTCNCACATCATTTGNAGTGGTGACTCAAAAACAGTATACATNGCTACTTGATGAGCACGAGNACCTGGAACCATAGGTCTNGTAAATATCGCAGTAATATTNTCTGATTTTTTNAGTGGNTTTCCTGATCTGTCAAAACCATANGGACTTTTATCNGATGGNTCCCATTTGTAATCATAAAGATTTACGTTGGTCATCCCACCTGGGGTGTAATCTANTGGGCCAGCTACCATTCTTATAAATGGAATCGTAAGGTTATGCTCTGGGTCGACTGCTTGTGGATCGTTGGAATAAGGAAAATTTCTAATATTCCACTTATTCTGCTCGTTTCCCATAACACCTTCATAAGTAAGCAGATTAGGCCAAACTCTTTCAATTCCAGCCGGTTTAAAGGCACCATGATAGTCTACTAAAAATTTATATTTGGCTGCAATTTCCGCTATCTCCTCATACGACTGGACCATGTATTGGTCATTTCTTTGCATAAAATCTACTTTAACCCCGACGGCTCCCCAGCTTGAGTATAGTTTTATAAGCCCTTCTGTATCCTCATTTAGAGGTTTCCAAAGCACCCATAATAGTACTCCAACATCTTTTGATTTAGCATAACTTATAAGTTCTTTTATTTGGATATTTGGGTTGGCTTCATAAATTTCCGTTGTCGACTTTGTCCACCCTTCATCTAAAAGTATGTATTCAATACCATTTTCTGAAGCAAAATCGATATAGTATTTATATGTATCTTGATTTATACCTGCTTTAAAATCTACTCCATAAATATTGTTTGAATTCCACCAATCCCAGGCAACTTTCCCTGGTTTTATCCATGAGGTATCTTCAATTTTTGATTTTTCTGAAAGTATGGTTACCAAATTACTTTCAACAAATGTTCTATCATCGTCAGATACAATAAATACTCTCCATGGAAGATTTCTGCTACCACTTAATTTTGCTATGAAATTTGCTTCTTCAACGATATCCTGAGTTCGATCAGACCCTTCACCATTTTCCGTATCATAGCTTCCAGCCGGGACGGCTTTTAATACATAATTTGGAAATTTTGATATTAGATTACTGTTTTTGTTTTTTTCTAAAAACATACCGGGATAATTGTGTAAGGATGATTCTGTAAACACAACTTTTCCGTTATCTGTTTCAATTAAAACTGGTAGGCTGCAAAAATCTGCATCTTTTAATTTCGAAATATCTATGTGGTTGTAAAGTCTTTCATTGTGTGAATACATTGATTCCTCCCATGGGAAATATGTGGAGGCGTCAGCTGGAAAATTAAGAGTCATTTTCTCATAAATCACATTTTTTGGTTTATTCCTTTTGTCATATATTCTATAGGCAACACCATCATTGTATGCTCTAAAAATTACATCGAAGTTGCTTGTCAATGAAATTGTTATCTGGTTATATGTAGTTTCTATTTTTCTGTCTTTATTTGGAATGGGAACATTTACGATTTGATTAAAAGTTTCTCGCTTGATATTTCTGACCTTTGATTTGGGTCCAATTGATCTCCCGTCACTCATTTCGATTCCAATAGCTACATTTTCAATAATTACATTATTTTTTAAACTTACTTGAAATTTTAATTGATTTAAGGTTTGAATTTTGATTTCAATTAGCTTATCAGGAGATGATAATTTTAAATTTTGGCTTTGTATACTTTTTGAGATNGAAAAGAAAAATATTAAAACAAATAATTTTAGACAAAGTTGTTTTTTATTCATTGGTTTTTTTTTAAAATAAATGTGATTTATACAAATATTAGCTTTTATAATAGTTAAGAATTTTAAAAGTATGAAAAAACACCTATTTTTATTCAAAATTTAAGCTTTGTTTTTTTTAAAAAAATATAAAAAACTATTACTAGTTGCATCAATTATTTTTTTTATTTCATTGATTTTTAATTCACTCAGACCTAAAAAAATAATAAGTTACACTGCCGATGTCAAGCCAATACTAAATAGTAAGTGCATCTCATGTCATGGAGGAGTAAAAAAAAATGCAGGGTTAAGCTTTCTTTTCCGGGATGAAGCTATAGCAGTNACACAATCTGGAAAGCCGTCTATAATTCCCGGGANTGCCAAAAAAAGTGAACTTATTAAAAGACTTCATGAGACCGATTTAGAGGAAAGAATGCCCTACAGAAAGCCNAANTTATCAGACAAAGANATNGAGATTTTAACCAAATGGATAGATCAAGGNGCAAAATGGGGTACTCATTGGGCATATATTGCTCCTGAAAAGCAGAACATACCTAAGCTGGGCAAAAGTTATGAGGAATTAAATTTCCTATANAATCCAATAGATCACTTTGTGGCTGCNAGNATGGAAGATGTNTCACTGTTTCCAAATAAACCNGCCCCCAAAAATCTNATTGCAAGAAGAGCGGCTTTTGATGTNACNGGACTACCNCCAGAAAAAAATATTTATNATAATTTTTTGGANAATAANATTAGTTATGAGCAGTACNTAGANNANCTANTNGANAATCTTGGATANGGAGAAAACTGGGCAAGTTGGTGGCTTGATTTTGCTCGNTATGCCGATACAAANGGATNTGAAGCNGATAGNACAAGGAGTATCTGGAGGTATAGAGATTGGGTTATTAATGCTTTAAATCAAGATAAATCTTTTGATGAATTTACCATAGAACAATTAGCGGGCGATTTATTACCAAATCCTTCCGTAGACCAATTTATTGCTACAGCTTTTCACAGAAATACAATGACAAACCAAGAGGGAGGTACTGATGACGAGGAATACAGAGTAGCTGCAATTATTGATAGAGTTAATACTACATTTGATGCACTTCAAAGTACAACCATGAGTTGTGTTCAATGTCACAGTCACCCATATGATCCAATTCGTCACAAGGAATATTATGAGGTGATGGCTTTTTTTAACAACACCGTTGATTCAGACCACAATCATAACGAACCAAGACTTAGAATTTTAGATAAAAAATTAATTAGTAAAAGTGATAAGATTTTAAAATGGATTTCAAATTATGGAAGTGAGGAAGAAAAAAGAATATTCGAACGCTTTATTACATTCATCGATCCAGTATATTATGCTAATCAATTTGAGGTAAAAGATAAAGAAACTGCATTTTTCTTGAGTTCATTCTTAGGTTTTAGAAATGGGGGGGAAGTTTTGCTTAAAAATGCTAACTCACTTGAAAATAGAGTTTTATACTTTAGTAATTTTGTTTATCAAAATGGGGTTACAATCACTTTTAGAAAAAATTCTTCAAATGGAAGGATTATCGGAAAAGTAAAATTGGATAAAGATAAAAATCCCAATATATCGACAGAAGGCTACGAAGATCAAAAGGTTACGTCCATCAAGATACCGAAAATTGAAGGTTCCTTTGATTTGTATATTTCAGCTGAGACATCAGAAAAAATAAAAAAATCTGACGTTTTGTTGGATTTGGAGTGGATTTCTTTTCTACCTGAAATTCCAGGTAAAAACAAACCTGGTTATCCAAGGATTAAAAAACAATTCATTGAGCTACTAAGCGGTACTAAATTTTCTGATCTCCATCCCGTCACTCTTGAAAATCCCGAGCATATGAGTAGAAAAACTTTTATGTTTGATAGAGGAAATTGGATGACCCCAAAGGAAGAGGTAAAACCCAACGTTCCATCTAATTTAAATGGTTGGGATAATAAATGGGAAAAAAATAGGCTAGGCTTTGCAAAATGGATAACAAGTAAAAAAAACCCTCTTACAGCTAGAACAATTGTAAATAGAATTTGGTATCAAATTTTTGGGAGGGGAATCGTAAATACAATAGAAGACATGGGTACTCAGTCTGAACCACCTTCGCATCCCGCACTTCTTGATTGGCTCTCGTATGAATTTATGAATTCGATGGATTGGAGTTTAAAAAAATTAATCAAAACTATACTTTTATCTTCAACATACAG
>PBVB01000028.1 GCA_002728075.1 Flavobacteriaceae bacterium | reverse complement strand
ATGGAGAGATTTTTTTAAGTCTTTTTCAACACAATGCATTTCCATTGGTTTTAAAAATTTACCATCCGGTAATTGCGGTAAACCTAGCTTTTCTCCACTGATTCCGATATATTCCTCCACATAGTCATACCAAGGAGCAATATCCTTATATCTTATTGGCCAATCAACAGCAATACCTTCTTTAGCATTAGCTTCGAAATCAATATCACTAAGCCGATAGACTTGACGGCCCCAAGTGAGAGATCTACCTCCTACATGATAGCCTCGTAACCAGTTAAATGGTTTTATTTCATTGTATGGGTGGTCTAGGTCATCAACAAAAAAATGTTTTGAGTGTTCTTTAACTTGACCTGTTCGAGTCTGTACCGGTTGTCTTCTTCTTATTTCAGCGGTTTTTACATCACCTGCAGGAAAATCCCATTCATCCATATTCATGGTGGGATAATCTTCGATGTGCTTGACCATTCTACCTCTTTCTAAGACAAGTGTTTTGAGTCCTTTTTCTGTAAGCTCTTTTGCTGCCCAGCCTCCACTGACTCCAGTTCCAACAACTATTGCATCGTAGTTACTTTCAATATTATCCATAAAACTAAATAATTCTAGTGCTCTGTTGTGTAAAATTAATTATTAATTATATAATGTGTATTTTTAAATGGTATATTTTTTTAATTCCTTAATAAAAAGAAAATATTTTAAAGATTTGTAAATTTTAATCACTTTTAATTATGACAAAAAGAAGAGAATTTATCGAAACACAACTAAAATTAGGTCTAGGATTAGCACTTTTGGCAATACCCAAAAAAGGTTTTGGCTTTGATTTGAATAATGAAACGAACAACAACTTGTTTTTTAAACTTTCACTTGCCCAGTGGTCATTGCAACCAAGCATAAGCTCTGGCAAAGTCAGCCCTTATGATTTTGCTAAAACAGCGAAAGAACTAGGATTTAGTGGTTTAGAATACGTTAATGCCCTTTACAGTGATGTGATGGACTCAAGAAATAAGCATCAAGCNATTAAAAACTTTGTTAAGAAATCTAACAGTGAAGCTGCACAACATAGTGTTGAAAATTTATTGATTATGATAGATGAAGAGGGAAACCTTGCAGCAGCAAGTGCATCTAGAAGGAAAAATGCTATCGAAAACCACAAAAAGTGGATTGATGCTGCATCTCAAATGGGCTGCCATTCTGTTAGGGTCAATTTATATGGTGTTGAACAAAAAAAGAAGTGGATGGAATATTCCTCTGATAGCCTTACAAAGCTTTCTGAATTCTCTAAAGATTTCAATATTAACGTAATTGTTGAAAATCATGGGAGCTTGTCATCAAATGCAAAACTTTTGATGCAGGTAATAAATAACGTTAATCTAATAAATTGTGGCACATTACCAGACTTTGGAAACTTTTGCATACAAAGAATAGAGGGAGATCTATATGAATCTACTTGTGTTAAAGAATATGACAGGTACAAGGGGATAAAGGAAATGATGCCAAAAGCTTTTGCTGTAAGTGCAAAATCAAATAGTTTTAATAATAATGGAGATGAGATATATACAGACTACTTAAAAATGCTTAAAATTGTGAAAGAATCAGGATATAATGGTTATATAGGAGTTGAATACGAAGGAATTGAATATGAAGGAAAAAAAATGAATGAAGTTGATGGCATAACAGCAACAAAAAACTTGCTTATAAATAAAGGTAAATTAATTTCATAATACTATCATGAATAATAAAATTAAAATACAACTCTCTTTTATGATGTTCCTTGAATTTTTTATTTGGGGAGGATGGTTTGTAACTATGGGAACTTTTTTATCCCAAAATTTTAGTGCTAGTGGATCCCAACTTGCTCAGGCTTATGAAACCCAATCAATTGGTGCAATAGTAGCACCATTTATTATTGGACTAGTCGCCGATCGTTACTTTTCTGCTCAAAAAATTCTTGGTTTCTTGCATATTGTTGGGGCATTTCTTTTATTCCAAGCAGGGATTCAAAATGATTTTGCTGCTTTTTATCCTTTTATATTTATTTATATGATATTGTACATGCCTACCTTAGCTTTGGTTAACTCAGTAGCATTCCGGCAAATGGTAGATCCTTCAAAAGAATTTCCTCCCATTAGAGTTTTTGGGACTGTTGGATGGATTATTGCAGGTCTCACAATTGGGTTTCTAGGGTGGGAATCANAAAAAATTTTAGAAAACACTTTTTATTTGACAGCAGCTGCTTCGCTTATTTTAGGAATTTTTAGTTTTAGCTTGCCCCACACTCCGCCAACAGCGGATAAAGATAATTTAAGTATTAGTAAAATATTAGGATTNGATGCTCTTTTACTTCTTAATAATAGAAAATATCTAATCTTTTTTATTTCGTCAATTTTGATATGTATACCACTTGCTTTTTATTATCAACACGCGAATCAATTTTTAAATGAAATTGGTATGTCTAAAGCTGCTGCTGTCATGAGTCTGGGTCAAATTTCAGAAGCGCTGTTTATTTTATTACTACCAGTTTTTTTAAAACGATATGGAATCAAAACCACCTTAGTTGTCGGAATGATTGCATGGGTTTTAAGGTATATTCTTTTTGCCTACGGAGACGTGGGAGGGGGGATTTGGATGTTGATTTTAGGTGTAATTTTACANGGGATATGCTATGATTTCTTTTTTGTTTCCGGTCAGATTTATACCGATTTTAAAGCTGGAAGTCAATTTAAAAGCTCGGCACAAGGGCTTATAACTCTTGCCACATACGGGCTTGGTATGCTAGTTGGTTTCAGAGTAGCTGGAAAAATTACCGANCTTTACTCAATAGGTTCATCTCATGATTGGACACAAATTTGGTTAATCCCCTCTGGATTTGCATTTATTGTGTTGATTTTTTTCATTCTAACCTTTAAAGACGAAAAAATAAAATTAGAAAATGAGTAAAATACGTCTAGGCATACTCGGAGGTGGTGGGGATTCACTTATTGGAATTGTTCATAGAATTGCATCTGGAATGTTCGATGAATTTGATTTGGTAAGTGGTTGTTTTAATCCAGACCCAATTGAAAACAAGACTTTTGGTAAAAAAATAGGAATTAATGAGAGTAGAATCTACGAAAATCTTGAATCTTTAATAGAGACTGAACTTTCTCTACCAAAAAGCGAGAGAATTCAAGTTGTTTCTGTGTTAACACCCAACTTTCTCCATTATCCTATGGCTAAAAAACTGATTCAGAATAACTTCAATGTAATATGTGAAAAACCTTTAACAACTACTTATTCTGAAGCCAAAGAATTAGAATTAGAAGTGAAAAAGAAAGACCTTGTTTTTGCAGTAACCTACACCTACACGGGATATCCAATTGTTAGAGAAATGAAGCAAATGATCAAAGATGGAGCGATTGGAAAAATCCAAAAAATTGATTTGCAATATTATCAAGGGTGGATTAATCCAATAATTAAAGATCCTGAACTGAGAAAAACAGTTTGGAGACTAGATCCCAACAAAGGAGGGCTAAGTTGCTGCATCGGTGACATTGGAACTCACGCCTTTAATATGGCGGAGTTTCTAACAGGTATGAAAATTGATAAAATTCTTGCCGACTTGAATTATCTTTACCCCGACAACGAAATGGATGTTGACGGTACGATACTTGTACGTTTTTCAGAATATTGCAAAGGAGTAATAAGAGCATCACAAATTGCTACAGCAGAGGAAAATAGTTTTACAGTTCAAATTTACGGAGAAAATGGTTGTTTTAAATGGAACCAAGAAAACCCTAATTATCTTTACCACCTTATGGAGGGGAAACCAATACAAATTTTAAAACCCGGGAATCCATATTTATCTAAGTATTCATTAAAATCTTCGAAATTACCACCTGGACATCCAGAAGGATTTTTCGATGCTATGGGGAACATATATAACGGAGTGGCAAAAGCTTTAAACGAAGTTGAAAAAAGTGATGGTTCGTATCCATCAATTAATGAAGGAGTGAGAGGGATGATGTTTATTGAAAAAGTTTTGGAGTCCAACAAGAATGGAAATAAATGGATTAAATTAGATTAAAATTTATGAAAACAATTAAAGGTCCAGCTATTTTTTTAGCCCAATTTATAGATAACAAACCTCCATTTAATTCTCTCGATGGATTATGTGAATGGGCGTCCAGTCTAGGTTACAAGGGGATACAAATTCCAACTTTAGATAAATGGCTCTTCGATTTAGATAAAGCTTCATCTAGTAAAACCTATTGTGATGAATATAAAGCAAGGATAAATTCCTATGGCCTTGAGATTACAGAACTATCAACACATCTCCAAGGGCAACTTGTAGCAGTACATCCAGCTTATGATTTAATGTTTGATAATTTTGCACCCAAAGANTTGAGAAATAAGCCTAAAGAAAGAACTAAATGGGCAATTGAACAAGTCAAAAAAGCCGCTATAGCTAGTTCAAATCTTGGAATCAAATCTCATGCTACCTTTAGTGGTGCGCTTCTGTGGCCTTATTGGCATCCATGGCCTCAACAACCTAAAGGACTTATTAAAGCCGGATTTGAAGAATTAGCAAAAAGATGGATTCCAATATTAGACGTATTTGAAGATAATGATGTGAATGCTTGCTTTGAAGTTCACCCTGGTGAAGACATTCACGATGGAGAAACATTTGAAATGTTTTTAAAAGCTTCAAACAATCACAAAAGAGCTAATATCCTTTATGATCCTAGCCATTTCGTTTTACAACAACTTGATTACATTACCTATATTGACCATTATCATGAATTTATTAAAGCTTTTCATGTAAAAGACTCTGAGTTTAAGCCAAATGGAAAAAAAGGGGCTTTTGGGGGTTATGGAACATGGAAAGATAGAGCTGGAAGATACAGATCACCTGGTGATGGTCAAATTGACTTCAAAACAATATTTACCAAACTTACAGAATACGGATGTGATGTTTGGGCTGTGATGGAATGGGAATGTTGNGTTAAAAGCCCTGAACAGGGTGCGAGAGAAGGAGTAAAATTCATAGAAAACAATATTATTGAAGCTACCCAAAAAGTATTTGATGATTTTGCAGGAGGTGATACAGATAAAAAACAGATTAATAAAATATTAGATATTTAAAATGAAAAAGTCAATTTATATAACCGCTTTGAGCTTTATCTTATGCTCATGCTCGGGACAAACAAAAAAAGAAGAAAAAAAATCAGTAGATTCTAAAAAAGATGAATGGATTTCACTCTTTGATGGAAAAACAACGAATGGATGGCATTACTATAATGGAGGTAAANTAGGAGATGAGTGGCAGGTTAAAGACGGTNCAATGACTTTTGACCCAAGGAATAAAAAAGAAGGTCAATATTCAGATATAGTTACAGACGAAAGTTTTACTAATTTCATTTTATCTATTGAGTGGAAAATTGCGGAGTGTGGAAATAGTGGTCTATTTTGGGGTGTCCAAGAAGATAAAAGATTTAGCGCCCCATACCTTACTGGCCCAGAAATACAAATACTAGACAATGAGAGGCATTCCGATGCCTTTATGAAGCCTAAATATCATCAGGCGGGAGCATTATATGACATAGTTCAACCCTCAAAGGATGTATGTAATCCAGCTGGTGAGTGGAATCACTTTCTCCTTACTGTTAATCACGAAATCAATAATGCTAATGTTAAGCTAAATGGAACTGAAATAGTTTCATTCCCAATAAATGGACCAGAATGGGAAGAACTGATTTCAACATGTAAGTTCAGAGATAAAANCACATACAATTATACAGAGGCTCCTGAATTTGGTAAATATAAAACTGGAAAAATTGGACTACAGGATCACNGTGATAGAGTTTCGTTTAGAAATATAAAAATAAAAAGACTTTAGAATAAAAATATGATTGTCTCTATGACAGGATTTGGTAAGTCAGAGACCAAATTCCAGAGAAAAAAGTTAATTGCAGAAATAAGATCGTTAAATAGTAAAAATATTGATCTTAATTTACGCATACCAAATAGATACAGAGAGATTGAATCTAAAATTAGAACAAAAATTAACGGAGAATTATCAAGAGGGAAAATTGATTTACTAATTAGCATTGACCTCCATGATGAAGACAAAACATCATCTCTAAACTATCCGGTCATCAAAAAGTACATTAATGAACTGAAAAAAATTTCGGATTCGTCTGAGTCGGAGCTTCTTAAAATGGCAATTAGACTTCCTGAGTCTATCAAGACTGAAAAAGAAGATATTTCAAAAGAGGAAAAACAAATTTTGTTTAAAATAATTGAAAAAGCAATTTTAAAATTGAATCAATATAGAACTTCTGAAGGAAAATCAATAGAGAAAGATTTCAAAATCAGGGTTAAAAATATTCATAAGTTGGTAAAAATGATAGATAAATTTGCTCCAAAACGAAAGGAAAAAATTAGAACAAAGATTCAAGAGCTTTCAAAACAAAATNTAAATGAAATCGACAATAAAAGAATGGAACAAGAGATTTTTTATTTCATTGAAAAACTGGATATTAACGAAGAAATTGTTCGATTAAAAAGCAATTTAAAATATTTTGAAAAAATTATGCGTGAGAAGTCTCCAAATGGAAAAAAGCTCACTTTTATTTCTCAAGAAATTGGTAGAGAAATAAATACCCTAGGATCAAAATCTAATGATGAAAAACTTCAAAAAGCTGTTGTGGAAATGAAAGATGAGTTGGAAAAGATAAAAGAACAACTTTTAAATGTACTTTAANAATGAATGGGAAACTTATTGTTTTTTCTGCNCCCTCAGGAGCTGGAAAAACATCAATTATAAAGTATTTATTGGATAAAAATTTATCNNCCGAATTTTCAATATCTGCTACTACTAGAAAACCNAGAAAGAACGAAAAAAANGGTNTNGATTACCATTTTATGTCNGTTNATTNATTTAAAAAGAAAATCAAAAACAAAGATTTTATTGAATTTGAGGAAGTTTATGATAATGTNTTTTATGGGACATTAAATTCTGAGATAGATAGAATTTGGAATAGTGGAAAAATAGTCATGTTGGATATGGATGTAATGGGTGGGCTTAAAATTAAGTCTATTTTTAAAGAAAATGCTCTTTTAGTATTTGTGAAACCACCATCAATAAAATCACTAGATAAACGTCTTAATAAAAGGGCGCTTGACACCAAAAAAAGTATACTTGAAAGACTAAAAAAATCAGAATTTGAATTGAGTTATGCAGAAAAATTTGATGTCGTTCTAGAAAACAATGACCTATTTAAAACAAAAAATGAAGCTTTTCGAATAGTCTCTGAATTTATTAAGAGTAAATGAAAGTAGTGGGCTTATTTTTTGGAACATTNAACCCTTTTCATAATGGCCATTTATTCATGGCAAATTATTGTTTAAATGAATGTAATTTAGACGAGATTTGGCTTGTNGTNTCCCCTCAAAATCCTTTAAAAAAAAAANNTGATATACTCAACATTTATGAAAGNATTAAAATTATTGANAAATCAATTTCGAATAANAAAAAGATAAAAATTTGTCTTGACGAATTAAANCTTCCTAAACCAAANTACACTATTTCCACTTTACNGTTTTTTAAAAAAANATATTCCAATAATAAATTCAAGATCATACTCGGTGAAGACAACCTTCAATCCTTTAAAAAATGGAAAAACAGTACTGAAATACTTGATAACTTCTCAATTTATATTTATCCAAGAAATGAAGAAATAGATAGAGGTGAGTTCATAATTCATGATAATTTAAAAATTTTGAGGAGTGCCCCAAAAATTGATATCTCATCAACGAAGATTAGAAATTATCTACTAAAGGGGTTTGATGTTAAAAAATATTTACCTGAGAAAAGTCTTGAATATATACTTGAAAAGAAATTTTTCTCTAAATCATAACTCAGACAAAAGATTACTCAATTTTTTAGTTATTTTTTTTCTAGACCAATTATCTAAATTTGGAAAACTATTTATTAGTTTCCCTCTATTCAGAATTACTTTCTTTAAAAAATGTTCAATTTCTTTGTCAGAATCCTTTAGAAACATTTTTGCTTGACTTGCTTTTGATAAAATTTTTCCGGCCTCACTTTTGGGGTCACCTATACTAAGAATAGGGATTTCTGTTGCCAAGTACTCCATAATTTTACCAGAAATCATTTCTTTTTCACCACCGATAAAGAAAAAGTTAACAAGTAGATCAGCACTTTTAATTAATCTAACAGTGTCTTCATGGTTTAAATATCCGCAGTCCTTCACTTTAAAGTTGGGCAAGAAGTTTTTTATTTCATTTATTATTTCATGGGATATATTTCCAGCTAAAGACAACTTCAAGTTTATAGTACTAAAATTTTGTTTTAAATTTTTTAGCAACGAAAAATAAGGATGATTTCTTGTTAAAAGCCCCGTATAAACAATGTGGAAATACTTTTTAGATTTTTTNCCTTTTATTTTATTGATTAGAACACTATCGTATCCATTAGGGACTACAGCAAAGTTTTGATTTGGAGCTTTTAACTGAAGTTGTTTTTTTANATCTCCACCTATNGTAGTCAAAACTAAATCTGCATTNTTTAAAACTTCTTTTTCTAAGCGTTTTTGCTTNTTTATTGATTTTTCAGTGAAANGAAACTGTTTATTGTAAAAAATATTAACCCATGGATCTCTAAAATCTACTGTCCAATTAATTTTAAAATCTTTTTTAATTTTTAATCCAACTAGGTGAGATGAATGAGGGGGGCCACTAGTAATTATATGTTTAATGTTATTTTTAATGATTATTTTTTTGCATTCTCTATAGGCGTATTCTACCCAACCTACTCTCGCATCCGGAATAAAAAAATTTGCACGAAGGTAGTTAGATAGTTTATTAAATAATCCTCTATTTTTAACCTCTCCTTGAGGGATTCCCTTACTAAAACTCCCTGTCGTCAAAAAAGAAAAAAGTTTTAATGGTTCGTTGGTAGAAGTTTTTATTACTTTAATATTTTTTACAATCTTCTCTAAACTTGTATCTAAGACGGGATAAGATGCTTTTTTTTCGTCAACCGTAATTACAAATGGTTCCCATCCCAATTCTTTTAAATATTTTGAAAAATACATCCATCTTTGAACCCCAGACCCACCAGACGGTGGCCAGTAATATGTTAATATTATAACTCCACCTTTTTTATAGAGTTTTTTACCCATTTTTCTTCTTGAATAGAGGCACAGAAGAGCATGCCTCACCATAAAAAATACTCTTTACATGAGGCTGTAATTTTTCAATAGCTAGTAAAAAAACTGTTTCGGGGATATTTTTTTTTGAGCAGCCTTTAATGATTAGTGGCCTATTTTTAAATGGTGTTATGTCTAAGTTAGATAAAATATCTGCATATATGCTTTGCTCTAATTCTAGTATCGAGCCAAACACACATTTTTTCACATACTGGTTTAAATATGTTGATAATAACATTATTGACCAAGATGGAAGAATTGCATTTGTTGAACAATGTATTGCCACGTAAGTGTCTTTGAATTTTGAAAAGTCATATGACTTTAATGATGATCTATATTCTTTTTCTTTTACTACTATTCCTTTATAAAGCCATTGAGAAATATCAATTTTTAGTCTTTCTCCTTCAGGGTAATATTCCTCAAGATCAAGGGTTACAATCGGACTTTTAGCAACTTTATTTATAATTTCTTTTTCCATTATAAAAAACCAAGTTCTAATTTTGCCTCTTCGCTCATTAAGTCTTTGGTCCATGGAGGATCAAAAGTCATCTCAACTTCAACTTGATTAATACCCTTTATAGATTTAACTTTTT
Source organism: Flavobacteriaceae bacterium (assembly GCA_002728075.1). GTDB lineage: Bacteria > Bacteroidota > Bacteroidia > Flavobacteriales > Flavobacteriaceae > TMED96. The sequence goes on along the minus strand of PBVB01000028.1, from coordinate 6,649 downwards.
GTTCAACCTCAGCTGGTAGAGATTCAGCTACTGGACAATTAGGAGATGTAAGAGTCATTAAAACCTTAGCATCAAAATCTTCATTTACAAAGACATCATAAATAAGACCTAATTCATATATGTCGACAGGAATTTCAGGATCAAAAATAGTTTTTAAAACTTTTACAATTTTCTCTCCTAATAATTGAGCATCAAAGTTATTTTCAGCCATGTTAATTCAGTTTAGTTTCAAAAGCAAGGGCATACATCTTTATTTGCTTTATCATAGATGATAAACCATTTGCTCTAGTTTGAGATAAATGCTCTTTTAAACCAATTTTATCAATAAAATCAAAGCTGGAATCTAAGATTTCCTTTGGAGGCTGTCCAGAGTAAATTCTTATTAAAATTGATATTATTCCTTTAGTTATAATTGCATCACTATCTGCATGGAAGAATATGTTATCATTCTTTAATTCAGCATGTAACCAAACTCTGCTTTGACAACCTTTAATTAGATTAGAATCATTTTTAAAATCGTTATCCATTATAGGAAGGGATTTCCCAAGACTAATCATATATTCATATCTTTCCATCCAGTCATCCATGATTTCAAATTCGTCAATTATCTGATTTTGGATATCAATTATTTTCATAATTGTAAATTTATGACAAAATTTTAATAGCTTTTTTTAAAGTATCTATTAGAAAATCAATCTCTTTTTCTGTATTATAAAATGCAAAAGAAATCCTCAAAGTCCCTGTAATTTTAAAAAAATCCATGATAGGTTGAGCGCAGTGCTGACCTGTTCTTACAGCAATTCCCATTTTATCTAAGATACTTCCTATATCATATGGATGAATGCCCTTTACATTAAAAGAAATAACCGATGTTTTATTATCAGATTCACCATAGATCTTTACATTTTCAATACTATTTAATTTTTCAGTTGCATATTGTAGTAAATGATTTTCATAACTATTAATATTATCTAGTCCAATAGAATTAATATAATCAATCGCAGCACCAAAGGCTATGCATCCAGCAATGTTGGGAGTGCCGGCTTCAAATTTATGAGGCAAATCTGCATAAGTGGTTTTTTCAAAGGTTACTTGATCAATCATTTCACCTCCGCCTTGATAAGGTGGAAGCATTTCTAACAACTCTTTTTTTCCGTATAACATTCCTACGCCAGTAGGTCCACATAATTTGTGTGCAGATGTCACATAATAATCTACATCTAAGTTTTGTAAATCGATTTTAAAGTGAGCTGATGCTTGAGCGCCATCGATCAACACCTTTGCACCATATTTATGAGCTTTTGATATTATTTCAGAAATTGGATTAATAGTGCCAAGTGCATTTGAAACGTGATTAACAAATACCAGTTTGGTGTTTTCATTTAACAATTGATCAAATTTATCTAACTCTAATTCACCAATATCATTCATGGGAAGCACCCTAAGTTTTGATCCCGTTTTTTCACACAAAATTTGCCAAGGCACAATATTTGAATGATGTTCAAGTTCAGAAACTATAAGCTCATCTTTTTCAGAGAGAATTTCACTGTATCCGGATGAAACAATATTTATGCCATGTGTTGTTCCGGATGTAAAAATTATTTCAGAATTTAATTTGGCGTTAAAATGATTTTTTAACTTCTCTCTCGCACCCTCGTATAATTCAGTTGCTTGTTGGCTCAAAAAATGAACTCCTCTATGAATGTTTGAATTGTAATTCAAATAATAATTACTAATAACATCAATAACTTGTGTGGGTGTCTGGGAAGTGGCTGCATTGTCAAAATATACCAGTTTTTTCCCATTTACTTTTTTATTAAGTATTGGGAAATCTGATCTTATATTCTCAACATCAAACATTTTAAAGCTCATGTCTTATTTTAATTTCCAACTTAGAAGATATAATTTGGTTTATTCTTGATTTAAGCTTTGGGATTTTTACAGAATCTAATACATTATTTGCAAAAGCGTATGTTAACAAGCCTCTAGCTTCATTTATAGGAATACCTCTTGTTCTTAAGTAAAAGAGTGCTTCTTCGTCTAATTGACCTATTGTACATCCGTGTGAACATTTCACATCATCAGCAAAAATTTCTAGCTGAGGTTTTGTATTTATTGTAGCCCTATCATCTATAACAATATTATTGTTTTGTTGAAAGGCATTGGTCTTTTGAGCTATTTTGTCTACAAGAATTTTACCATTGAAAACCCCAACTGATTTGCCAGAAAATATACCCTTGTATTCTTGGTGACTTTCGCAATTGGGTTTTGCGTGACTGACAAGGGTGTAATGATCTACATGCTGGTTAGCGTTTATAATTGTTAAACCATTTAATGTTGAATTACAATCTTCTCCATTTTGGTAAAAATTTAGATTATTTCTGGTTATTTCACCACCAAAAGAAAATGTGTGTACATGTACATTTGATTTTGTGTTTTGTGATATGTAAGTATTATCAATAAGATATGCTTCCTCCCTATCATTTTGTATTTTATAATAATCTATTCTTGATGAATCTTTAGCATAAATTTCAGTAACTGAATTAGTGAAGGGTCTATGATTACTTAAACTTTGGTGTCTCTCTAAAATTTGAACTTCTGCATTTTCTTCAACAATTATTAAATTTCTCGGTTGGAGAAAAAAATCACCTTGCTTACCAGTTGAAAAATGCATAATCTCTATAGGCTTTTCCGCTGTAACTGATTTTGGGAGATAAATATACGCTCCNTCTATTGAAAAGGATGTNTTNAGTAAGGNTAGAGAGTCCTTTTTNTCCGAGATTTTATTAAAGTATTTATTTATAAGNCTTTTATATTTTGGATTTGTAAGTGCTGCTGATAAAAGACAAACATCTAAACCATCGTGGGTCGTATCGGAAAGAAAAGGACTGTAAATACCATCTATAAATACGATTTTATACGTGTCAATTTCGTACAGGAAATATTTTTGAACATCTTTTAATTCAATTGTGACCTCTTTTTTTGGGAAAATTCCATAGTCACTTTTTAAAATTTTTGCCAAAGAAGTATATTTCCAAGCTTCTTGTTTTTTGTTTGGAAATCCTTTTTCTTCAAATTTTTTAAGACTTTTAGATCTTATTTCATGAACTGGATTTGATAAATCTATATCCTGCTCAAAAACCATAAAAGATGAAATTAGTTTTTCTTTAAAATCCATACTGAAAATTATTTAACCCAATCGTACCCCTTTGCCTCAAGTTCAATAGCAAGGTTTTTATTTCCAGACTTAACAATCTTTCCATCAGACAAAACATGAACAAAATCAGGGACTATATAATCTAAAAGTCTTTGATAGTGTGTAATTAAAACTACTGCGGTATCATCATTTCTAAGCATATTAACACCGTTGGCTACAATTTTTAATGCATCTATATCTAATCCTGAGTCAGTTTCGTCTAGTATGGCAAGTTTAGGCTCCAACATAGCCATTTGAAAAATTTCATTTCTCTTTTTTTCACCTCCAGAAAAACCCTCATTGAGAGATCGAGATAAAAATTTTGAATCGATTTTTAATAACTCTGATTTTTCTCTAATTTTTTTAAGCATCACATTGGCAGGCATTTCATTCAANCCATTGGCTTTTCTCATCTGGTTTATAGAAGTTTTAATAAAGTTTGTTACAGTTACTCCAGGAATTTCAACTGGATATTGAAATGACAGAAAGATACCTTTGTGAGCTCTCTCTTCAGTATTAAAATCAATCAAATCTTCATCTTCAAACAATATCTCACCTTTATCGATTTCAAAATTTTCATGACCAGCTATAACAGTAGATAGTGTGCTTTTACCTGAACCGTTTGGNCCCATTATTGCATGTACCTCTCCTGGGGATACTTTTAAGTCTATCCCTTTTAAAATTTGTTTTCCATCTACACTGGCGTGCAAGTTGTTTATTTCAAGCATATTTTAATTTTTATCCNACAGAACCTTCCAATGATATTTCTAATAATTTTTGCGCCTCTACTGCAAATTCCATTGGTAATTTATTCAAAACTTCCTTACTGAATCCNTTNACAATAAGAGCAATAGCTTTTTCAGTATCAATTCCTCTCTGATTACAATAAAAAATTTGGTCCTCTCCAATCTTGCTGGTAGTTGCTTCGTGCTCAATTTGGGCTGAATTGTTTTTAGCTTCAATATATGGAAAAGTGTGAGCTCCACAAGAATTACCCATTAACAGTGAGTCACACTGTGAAAAATTTCTAGCGTTTTTTGCACCAGGATTCACTCTTACTAATCCTCTATAACTGTTTTGTGATTTTCCAGCTGAAATACCTTTTGATATTATCGTAGATTTAGTGTTTTTACCTATATGAATCATTTTTGTTCCAGTATCAGCTTGCTGAAAATTATTGGTGACTGCAATTGAATAAAATTCTCCAATTGAATTGTTGCCTTTTAGTATACAAGAAGGATATTTCCACGTAATAGCAGATCCGGTCTCAACTTGAGTCCAAGAAATCTTGGAGTTTTTATGACAAATACCTCTTTTTGTGACAAAATTAAAAACACCTCCGTTACCATNCTTGTCACCTGGATACCAATTTTGAACAGTCGAATACTTAATTTCAGCATCATCNAGGGCAATTAATTCAACGCAAGCAGCATGAAGTTGATTTTCATCTCTCGAAGGTGCAGTACATCCTTCAAGATAGGAAACATAACTACCCTTNTCTGCAATTACAAGGGTTCTTTCAAATTGACCAGTGCCAGCCTGATTTATCCTAAAGTAGGTTGATAGTTCCATAGGACATTTAACTCCCTTGGGAATATAGCAAAAAGAGCCATCTGAAAAAACGGCTGAATTCAAAGCTGCAAAAAAATTGTCTTTTGGAGGAATCACCGTTCCCAAATATTTTTTTACTAGCTCTGGATGTTCTTTAATAGCATCGGATATTGAACAGAAAATTATTCCCTTTTTTTCTAAAGTGTCTCTAAAAGTTGTAGCTACAGATACAGAATCCATAACAATGTCAACAGCAACACCAGATAATTTTTTTTGTTCATCAATTGATATCCCAAGTTTATTGAATGTTTCAATTAATTCAGGATCCACTTCATCTAAACTTTTATATTTTTCTTTCTTCTTTGGTGCCGAATAATAAGATATATCTTGATAATCTGGTCTTTTATAATCTATGTTGGCCCAATCAGGTTCTTCCATTTTTTTCCACGCGTTAAAGGCATTAATCCTCCATTCAAGCATCCAATCAGGTTCGTTTTTTCTTTTGGAAATAGCAATTACAGTCTCTTCATTTAAACCCTTGGGAAAGGTTTCTGACTCTATATCTGTGTAGAAACCATATTCATATTCTTTGGTCTCTAATTCCTTTTTTAGTTCTTCTTCAGTATATGCCATAATTATATTTTAAAGGGAAAAACTTTCACCACAGCCGCAGGTTCTGTTTGCATTTGGGTTATTGAAAACAAATCCTTTTCCATTTAAACCACCTGAATAATCTAAAGTTGTTCCAACTAAATAAAGTAAACTTTTTTTATCGACTAAAATTTTTACTCCGTTATCTTCAAACAGACGGTCTTCATTAAGTTGATTCGAATCAAATTTTAATTCATATGATAATCCTGAACACCCACCACTTTTAACCCCAACTCTAACAAAATCTTGTATAGGGTTGAAACCATCATCCTTCATTAGGGAGGAAACTCTGTCTCTAGCGATATTTGAAACTTTAATCAATTATAAATTTTTATGCAAATATAATTTTAATTAAAGCTCTAATCAAGCGAAATCATAGATATAATTAATATTATTATTCAGGAATTCTATTTAAAAAAAGCCAAAAAAATATCCTTCCCACCTTTGTTTTCAATAAAATAATCTTCTTTGCTATCACTATATCCAGCTACAATAATTTCATTTTCATTAAAGTGAATTAGTGAATTAGCAATATCCTCTCCTTCTGCTCCTATTTCGAAAACTTCTTTAAGAATTCTATTTTTTGATAACTGAATCAATACCGCATCGTTTTTTCCTTTATTGGAACTAAGATCAAAATCTATGCTCCTACTATAACCTGTTAACCATAAATTATCTTTACTGTCTATTTCTATTTTTTTCCCTTTATCAAAATTTGATCCTCCAAAAGTTTGTTCACTCAACAAATTTCCATCTGAATCTATTGTCAGTAACCAAAAATCAGAACTCCCCATTTGAAATGAAATATTTTTATCATTACTCAAAGTACTTCCAAGTATATGAATTTTTTTATCCGCAGATTGCATTATTGAGTTCGCTGTCTCATATTTTGAACCCCCATATGAACGTTCCCATAATAAATCTCCATTAGAACTTAATTTAATTACCCAAATATCATAACTTCCTTTGGGAGAGCTAATGTCTATATCATTACTCTCTGAGGACCCAACTATTAAAAAGTCTCCATCAGAAGTCTCAACTGAATCATATGACCTATCATTATTTGTTCCTCCAAAATATTTTCTCCACAAAATATTTCCATCTAAATCTATCTTATGACACCAAAATTCTCCAACTCCATGTTTAATAGACTTTCCCACTTTTTTAGTGGATCCTAAACCTCTTGAGGCAGTTACATCCAAAAAACCATTAAAAAACAAGTTCCCATCTTTTGTTTTAATTATATTGTAT
>PBVB01000027.1 GCA_002728075.1 Flavobacteriaceae bacterium | reverse complement strand
TATAAATATAAAGTAATTAATAATTTTTATAAAAATTTAGCTCTGTAGTTCAACGGATAGAACAAAAGTTTCCTAAACTTTAGATACAGGTTCGATTCCTGTCAGAGCTACAAAAAAAAGTGGGAAACTATAACCAAAACATGAAAAAATTAAAGTGTATCTATGTACAAAAAGAGAATTTAGTTTCCCACTTACAAATATTATAGCAAACAACATGCCAGAATTTCAATTAGCAAAAATAAAGAATCAATTTCATTTAATTTTTTCCATAAATGTACTTAAAAAAATATAATTAATAAATATATTTTTTTTAAATTATTACAATATTTAAGGGACTTTTATTTGAGTAATTTTATTTATATTTGTTGTAAAATATAATTTACAACAAAAATAAAATTGATTAAATTCTCACTTCATTTTCATAAAAAAGCTAAAAAATGGTATATAAAACATTACTACGGAAGCTCATTTATAGGAAAAAAACTAAATAAAAAAGGAGAATTAGTAAGGAGATATAAGCAGAATTATAAGTTTGAATACCTAGATTTAGATTGGAATGAAAATCCACTTACAATTGAGGAAAGAGATACAAATCTAAAAACAGAAAATTTACTAAATCAAAAAATTAAATTTTTAAGAGATCAAGAACTGGCTAGAAGTAATGAAAATTCAAAAAAGCTTTTTTTTCCATGGGCATACAGCTTTATTGAAAAATACAAAGAAGGTGCTAAATCAGCCAATTTTAAACCTGTAATTGATCATTTACTAGCATTTTCGTCTGAAAAACTTTTATTTAACGAAATAAACGAAAGGTTTTGTAACGAATTCAAAAAATATCTATCAGAAGCTGTTCTTTCTCCCAGAGGGCTTTTAAAAACTACTACAATAAAGCAATATTTTGACCATTTTAAGTTTTTAATAAAAATTTGTTTTTTAAAAAAATTCATAAAAGAAAACTTTAGTAAAAATATATATATAAAAATTGAATCAATTGATTTACAAGATTTTATAAAAATAAGTGAAATAAAAACTTTAATTAATTCAAAATCATCTCACCCGTCAATTACTAATGCTTTTTTATTTGGCTGCTTGACAGGGTTAGGCGAAAAAGATTTAAAACAATTAGAATGGCTGGACTTTGAGCTTACTGATGGAGTTTATTACATAAATTTAAATAGAAAAAATAAAATTTTTAAATTAAGAATATCCCAAACCGCGATTGATCTTATTGGCACACCTATCAAAGTAAGGGGTAAAGTGTTTTTTAAACTTAAATCAACATATTATACAAACCTAAAGCTGAAGGAATGGCTAAATTCCTCTAATGTTTTTAAAAAAATAACATTTAAATCTTGTAAGTATACTTTTGCCGCAAACTATTTACTAAATTCTGAGGGTTTTAATGATCAGTCAAATGATTCTAAACCTTCGTTGGAAAATTTATCAAAAATACTTGATCACAAAGAGCCTTATTTTACTAAAAAGTTTGTTGACAGAATTAATTTTAATTAGTTCTTTAACAAACGTTAAATTAATAATATTTAATGCTAAAATCTTTATTATTAATAGATTAGATGTGGTATTTTTTTTTTAATTTAGCCATCTTATGATTAAAAGAAAACTAGAAAATTATCATTTCCCAGAAGGTGTAAAATCTATGTTNATTAATGGTAGATATTATTCTAGAAAAAAATTTCTTGAAGCAAGATCAAAAGAATTAAGAGCAAAANNACAGTTANGAGATAANAAAGGACGGTTTACAAAAACATTNTAANNTCCNCAACAAAATAATCATTCNTTAAAAAATTCTTCTTTAGNAATNTCAAATCCAATNATTTTTGTTGCNCCTCCTGAAAAGAAGAAGTCNAAAAACCCCCTTTCATTTAGTCCAATTGGAATTCTTTCTGGTGACTCATAATATCTTTTNAGATTATGATATTGATAAACAAAATGNCCAACNGGTAAGTGTTCAATTTCAAATTCTTGAAAAGCTCTAACNTANACATGAGTTATATAGTGTCTTCCACCATCTCTTAATGTCAGNATTATNTCTTCATTTAAAGTNTTTGAAACTAAAAGAGATGCNTTCGTTAGTTTGTTTATTTGCTCAACNGGATATTGTTTNTTAAAAATTTTTTGTCCAGTGAGAGGTCTTTGCGAATAAGACACTAAACCNANTAGAAATATAAGAATTATAAGGAAATTTTTTAAATAGATTTTTGCCATAACTTTCTTAAAAATACAAAATTATTTTTCTTTTTATTCCGACGTAAAACGGTAAATACTAGTAGATTTATATGTTTCAGCTGGTGACAAATAAACATTTGGAAAATCTTGATTATTAGGGGAATCTGGGTAATGTTGCGTTTCAAGTGCAAATGACTCGCGATACAAAAATTTCTTTCCATATTTTCCAATATCAGAACCNTNCATNAAATTTCCTCCNTAGAATTGAATTNCTGGTTCNGTGGTANAAATATCCATNTTAACNCCTCTNTTAGGTTCAAAAACAGTTGCNGCATGAGANAGNGTGNCNTGAGCTNTCTTGTTTAAAATGAANTTATGGTCATATCCACCCCCATAAACAATTTGNTCATCGCTAGAATTAATTTCCGACCCAATTGNTTTAGGCTTTCTAAAATCAAATGGAGAGTCATCAACAAGTCTTTTCTCCCCCAAGGGTATGAGTGTTGAGTCAACTGGAGTAAAAAAATCTGAATTTAATTTTAGAATGTGATTATTTATTGTCCCACTACCCTCACCTGCTAAATTGAAAAAGGAGTGATTAGTAAGATTAATGGGTGTTTTCTTGTCAGTTGTAGCTTTATAAGATATTTCAAGTTGTTTATCTACAATTTGATATGTTAACTCCACATCTAAATTGCCAGGATATCCCATCTCGCCATCTTTAGAATTCAAGGTCATAACTATTTTTTCTTTATTAAATGAAACTATACTCCAAATTTTGTTATGAAATCCCTTTGGACCACCATGCAAGTGATTTATCCCATTGTTAATTGGAAGATTATATTTTTTTCCGTCTAATAAAAAAACTCCTTTTGAAATTCTATTTGCATAACGGCCAATTGTTGCACCATGGTATGGTTCATTGGCTTTTAAATAATCATCAATAGATTTGAAACCAAGAACTACATCCAAGTTTTGGTTAAATTTATCTCGAACAACTAGTGATACAATTCTAGCGCCATAATTTGTTACAAATACTTTTAAGTTTTGATTTTCTAAGAGAAAAAGATCAGTTTTTTTTCCTTCTATAGACGTTTGAAAATTACTTTTATCTAAAACTTGATAATCATCCATTTTTTGGTCACAAAATACAAATAGAAATGAGAATAAAATTATATATATTTTAAAAATTGAACCCATAATAAAACATTTTTTACACCCGATTGGTTTAAAAATTTATAGTTTTGAAATTAATGAAAAAAAGTAATATCGTTTTATCAATTAGATTATTCTTTTTGCTGCTAGTTGCATTAAACTTGGGTTGTAATAATGAGAACTCATTAAAATACCCTCCTAGCATTGATATTGTTCCAAATCCAAAAGAAATAGTTAAACATCCTCTAAACGCAGCCTTAGAAATAGATAATACTATTTCTGTTTATATAAATAGTCCAGATTCTAAAAATTTTTTCGATTTATTTACTAATGATTTAAAAGTAATTTTCTCTCAAAATTTACATTTCAAAAGATCAGATAAAATAAATGCTGATATAAATTTTGTTGTTGAAAACAGCTTAAAAGATGAGGAATATCAGATTGAAATTGATGAAAACATTTCAATTGTTGGAGGATCGTATAACGCAATTACAATGGCAAAATCTTCATTAATCCAAATTATTAAGTATAAGGATAACAATACTCTACTTTTACCAAAAGCAAAAATTTCAGACAAACCAGACTCTTCATACCGGGGATTAATGATTGACTTGTCTCGAATGTGGCATGATCTTGAGTCAATCCGCAATGTAATTGATATGGCTAGTTTATATAAAATTAAATACTTGCAGCTTCATTTATCTGACGATCAAGCCTTTGCTTTTCCTACCGACTCCTTTCCTAACCTCCCAACCCCTGACAGGCCATACAGCAAAAAAGATTTCAGAAAATTAGTAGAGTATGCTAAGATTAGAGGCGTAACTATTATACCTGAAATAGACGTTCCAGGTCATTCTAGACAATTTATTGAGACTTATCCTGAAATTTTTGATGTTAACAATGGAGTTAAAAAATCAAATGTTATAAATATTGCCAACGAAAAAGTTTACAGTGCGCTTGATCAAATCATAAGTGAAGTCGCTGAGATATTTTATAACTCCCCTTATATACACATGGGTGCAGATGAAGCAAAATTGGATCTTTATAAAAATGTAAATGAGGTCAAATCGTTTATGAATAAAAATAAATTAGGCAATGATATACATGAATTATACAGATATTTTATCGTTAGAATCAACGAGATTGTAAAAAAATACAACAAGCAGATGTTGGTATGGGAAGGATTTAGAAAAGAAGGAAAAGTCAAAATACCAAAAGATATAGTCGTTTTTGAATTTGAAACACTATATAATCATCCAAAAAGCCTCATTGAAGATGGATATACTGTCGTAAATACCTCTTGGACTCCTCTTTATGCAGTTTACGGAGGAGTAAAAAATAAAATGGCTCAAAGGGCTGTATGGTCACCAGAAAGGATTTATAAATGGAATAAATGGAGATGGGAGCATTTTTCTAAAAGTGTCCCTGGTTATAATCCAATACAAATAGAAGAAACTCAACAAGTGATTGGAGGACAAATGTGCTCATGGGAACAATCTGGAGATNCAGAAATNCCGGTACTTAGAAAAAGACTTCCNTTTTTTTCGGAAAGAGTTTGGAATGATAATCCAAGTAAGTCTTTTGAGAAAATATTTTCAACAGTTGAAAGGACAGATAAAATTTTATCTCTAATAACAAATGANAACAGGCAAGATTCTATTCTAGTTGGTTATAATTTTAAAAAAGATGGGTGTTTGTGGTGCATCCCTGATGAAGAAGTGAATTAATTAAAACTGAAAAACATCTTTGGTGTTATATCTATCCCTATTTTTTTGATTATCATCTAGTAAATTTTCTTTAAAACCGAAAAGAAAGGCACCTTTTCTAGAGGTAGATTTATCTTTTAAATTAGTTTTTTCAAGGACATTTAANGATAGTATTTTCTTCCTAAAATTTCTTGAATCAAANTTAGTGTTGTAAATGGACTCATAAAGAGTTTGTAATTGTGGAAGNGTAAATAATTTNGGAAGTAATTCAAATCCNAACGGTTGATCTTTAGCCATATTTCTTAACTCCNNAATAGAGTCTTTAACCATATCANTATGNTCTAGAATTAATTCAGGNANNTCATTTAATGCAAACCATTTAGCATCTNTATTTTCGATTTCCTTNAGGCGAAGTTCATCNACCCTAATNAAGCTAAAATAAACTATNGAAATAACNCTTTCAGCAGGATCTCTGTTTAATTCTCCATATGTTTTTAGTTGCTTTAAATAAATGTTTTCAAGGCCGGTTAATTTAAAAAGGATTTCATTAGCACTTTCATCTAATGATAAATCATTTTCGAGCACTTCCCCTATTAGAGACCATGAACCTTTAAATGGATTGACTTTCCTTTTAAATAGCAATAAATTTAATTTTTCTGAGTC
>PBVB01000026.1 GCA_002728075.1 Flavobacteriaceae bacterium | reverse complement strand
AGGAGTAATTATCGTATCTGTTGTGTCTGTAACAGTATTACCATCTGCATCAATCCCGTCGTCACTAATATCCTCAACATAAATCGTTCCCGCAACATTACTTGCTCTAACAAGGGCGCTGTTTCGAACTCCCCCNTTNTCAAGTGCATTTTGAGCGATGGTATAACTCGCTACATANGTTTTTACACCNCCTGGTGCTAGCAGATCAGGGTCACTAGATGTNGGTGTGGNNTTTAATGAAAGTGTGTTGCCATTTGCATCAACAAAGGTATCNGTGACNGTGAAATTTTGCAGTGATTCGGTTCCCTTGTTTTCAANTGNAATAGTATAATTTATGATATCTCCNAGACTNTNCTCTCCATCACCNTCTACGTCTGTGACTGAAGCAGTTTTGGTAGCCTCTAGGATAAGTGTTCCAAATAGTATGTTTTCAGTTGGGTCATCTGTGGTATTCCCATCGTTGTCAATACCATCATCGCTTAAATCCGTAACTGAAGCTGTCAATGAATTTGCTGTTACAGAGGCTTGATTGGATGTACCACCACCATCAACGGCATCTTGGGCAATGATATACGTTGCTCGATAAGTGGCTTTTTCATTTACTTTTAGTGACCCCGCGTCAGAACCTAGTGTTGATGAAATAAAAGTGGGTGTTGTTGTTAATGTAAGAGCACCTCCGTTTTTCTTGGTTAGAACATCTTCTAAAACAACAGAACTGAAATCCAAATTTCCTGTGTTTTCTACTGTAATTGTATAAACAACAGTGTCTCCAACCCCATAACTACCATTGCTATCGTTGTCTGTAATGGTTGATGTTTTTGTGACTTCTATTCCAGGTACCCTTGGTATGATTGTTTCTGTGCGGTCATCTACCGTATTTTGATCAAAATCGTTACCATCATCGCTGGCATCGGTGATTGTAGCATCAGCCGGAGTTTGAGCTGTAACAGAGGCTTGGTTTGATAATCCTCCTGCATCAACATCTACTTGCCTTATAATATATGTACCTTGAAAAGTGGCTATTTCGTTGGGTTTTAATGTTCCAAAAGCAGAACCTTGATTTGAACTAACAAAACTAGGACCTGTATCGAGTGTTTTTGTTACAGTTAAATTTATGTCTTGTAGATCATCAGAGACTGAAATATTATCTAAAGTAACATTACTTAAATTCTGTACTAGAATAGTGTAGTTGATTCTATCCCCTAAAGAAATATCGCCACTGGTGTCGTTGTCAGTAAAAGTGGCTGTCTTGGTTACCTCAATTTCAGGTACTTCGCTAATTAAAACATCGGTCGGGTCGTTTGTTAAATTTCCATCATCATCAATTCCATCGTCACTCGCTTCAATTACATCTGCAGAGGAACTTCCAGGATTACTTCCCGTTACCACAACAGTATTTCTAAAACCTCCTGAGTCAACTGACGCTTGGTTTACAGTAAAAGAAGCAGTATAGGTGACACTACCATCCCTTTTGATTGTAGTTGCATTTGATCCTGCTGTAGCACTTTGAAAAGTAGGGCCTCCATTTAACTGGATAGATGCTCCTGCAAGACCCACAAATGTGTCATTTAGGTTAAGATTACTAACATCTACGTTTCCTTTGTTTTCAATAGTAATGGTATATTCTGCAATGTCTCCAATTACAGGATTTGCATTGGAGGACATAGAAACGGTTTTTGTAGCCTCTAATATGGGGTTGAAATTTAATCTAACTTCCGTAGGGTCATTTTGCGTATTACCATCTAAATCATCGCCATCATCACTGACATCTGTTCTTGTTATAGAACCATCTAAGGTTTGAGCTGATACAGTAACCTGATTCTGAACTCTTGTTGTTGCCACATCGGTTGCATCAACAGTATAACTTGCAGTGTAAGTAGCACTCTCTCCCGTTTGGAGAGACCCTGCAGCAGACCCTCCAGTTGAGGAGTTAAAAGTCGGTCCAGCGTCAAGTGATATAGAAGTACCGTTTCCTCTTTGAAAAGTCTCAGTGAGTGTAATAGATGTTAGCGCCGTATTTCCTTTATTAGTAACCACAATTGTAAAAACAGCTGTGTCCCCTACCCCTGGTAAATTATCCCCGTTATCAACAAGCAACCCTGTTTTTAATACTTCAACCGCTGGATCAACGGTAAAATCAATGCGAGTCTCGTCATCTACTAAATTTCCATCTGCATCATTTCCATCATCACTGACATCTGTTACATCTCCTGTATTGCCAGGACTGTTTGCAGTAACACTCACTGTGTTTAAAATACACCCAGACCCAATCTCAGCTGTACCAATCGTATAAGTTGCAGTATAAGTTGCTATTTCACCTGGATTAAGACTACCTTGAGCTGATCCTGCGCTACTTGAATTCCATGTAGGACCACTGGCCATAGTAAGAGTTAGTGTCCCTGTACAATCGGTAAGAAGATCAACAAGGGTAATTCCAGAGAGTGCAATCTGACCGGTATTTTGAACAGTTATAGTAAACGTAACCACGTCTCCTGTTCCATTTTCACCGTCACCATTATCTGCGACCCTGAATGTTTTTGTTGCCTCAATCCTTTTGTCTATTGTAAGAGATGTTGTAGTTGAGTCGTTTTCTGTGTTGCCGTCATTATCTATTCCATCATCACTCACATCAACCACGTCTCCATTATTTCCCGGTGAATTAGCAGTGGCAGTAAGTGAGTTTGAGACACTACCTGTATTGGCAACAGGAGCGGTTATAGTATAAGAGGCTGTATAAATAGCAACCTCAGCGACTTTAAGTGTTCCAGCAGAAGAGCCTAGTGAAGAAGATTGAAATACAGGATTATGATTTAATTGAATGCTTGCACCGGTTCCATCATCAAAATTTTCAGATAAAACCAAACCACTTAAAGTAACATTACCTTTATTTTCTACCCTTATGTTGTAATTAATGATATCACCAGGATCATTTTGACTATTACCATTTACATCTTGAACTGNAGCAGTTTTTGTTACCTCAATTGTTGCTGTTGTTGTAATTGAAGATTCGGTACAATCATCAACTAAATTCCCGTCGTTGTCAATTCCATCATCAGCTCTATCTGTTACTCTTCGATTTGAATTTACACCATCAGCCTGAATATCTAGGCAGTTATTTAAACCTCCACTGTCTACCGCTCCCTGTTGAACTACATAGACTGCTTTATATGTTACCTTCTCACCAACAAGAAGATATCCATTCGAAGAGTTTTGATCAGAGGAAACAAATATTGGACCTGGAGGAGTAAAAGGTGCAATAAGTGCTAAAACATTATTGTTTTGATCTTTTAAAACATCGAAGAGAGCAACAGCATCCAACTGTTCCTCACCCGTATTATAAACAGTGATTATGTATTCCAACTGATCACCAAGACCAATGGTACCGTTTCCGTCATTATCCACATAGTTTTCTAACTTAGTACCCTCTAGAGCAGTTACAGTGTTTCCTGCAATCACCTGTGTTGGATCGTTAGCCGTATTTCCATCGGAATCATCACCATCATCTGATGGATCTATAACATTATTTGAATTGCCTGGTGTACTTGCTGTACCTGTAACCGTTAAGCTAATACCTCCAGCAGAAACACCAGATGCATCAAACGTATAGGTAGCTATATATGTACCGGTTTCACCNGCTGCCAATGAACCAGCACCAGATCCGCTAGAGTTTGAAAAAAAAGTTGGAGAGGAGTCTAGGGTTAAAGCCGATCCGTTTATTCCGGTAAGAGTATGTGAGATTGTTAAAGTTGATAAAGCGAGATTACTAATATTCTTTGCTTTAATAGTAAACACGACAACATCTGTAGCATTTACAGTGTTGTCGGAATCCGTGACAATATCAGAGTAAGTTGTTACCTCAAGAATAGGACTCTGTCCTTGAGTAAGAACTATGCCCCATAAAAGTAGGGCACAAAGCGTTATGTAAAATCTCCTCAAAATCAACTATAACACGTTGTAATAAAATTACAACTGCTATAGGGCAATAATCATACCAGACTATTTAGGTTATTAACTTTTTAATTAACTATGGGTTTATTATAAACTATTGTNTTTCAGTGTTTTATGTTAGAATGCATTATAAAATTTTAATTCAATTAACAATTAACACATTAATTAAAAGGTTAGTTGTGTCTAAATAATACATAAAAATTCAATTCAAATTTTGAGAATTTAGTACAGTATAAACTTAATTATTAAAAATATTTTAATTTTGCACGCATATTAAATGATTACATGATAAAAAAAATTTTTTCAATATTTAATTTTCATACCGTTTTAATTGTCGGGGAAGCTGTAGGGGTATATTATTTATTTAAACATATTAATCTTACTATGTCAGTTAATTTTGATATTATTAGTATAGCTATAATTTTCCCGCTTGTTTTTACAATTACAGGTGCTTTTAATAAAAGGCAAGAATCTTTAAACTATCTTTCAATATTCAGAACTAAAATAATCACCCTTCAAAATATCTTTGGAGCAGTTGAGGGAGTTACAAAAAAAGACAAAGAAAAATTATCTGAAATTTTAATCAATTTAGAAAAATACTCTTTTAGCTTACTCAAAGGAAGTAAAAGATATACTATTACAGGAGTAAGAAAATTTAGTGTAGAAATTTATGATCTTACTTTAAAGAATNTATCNAAATTTAACGACAGAGAAAAAGATAGCATGATTAGGGTAAAAAATGAGATTTTTCAAAGTATTGAAAACTTACATGCGCTCCAGTCCCATGGCACCCCTGTTAGTTTGAGAAGCTATTGCTTAGTGTTTATTTATCTTTTTCCTCTAATATATACGCCTTCACTTATTGATGGAATTAAATCTAGTATTTCTGAATATCAGAATATTATTTCTCTTGGTTTTACAATACTAATTAGTTTTACTCTCATTGCTTTGTATAATATTCAAAATTATATTGAGAACCCCTTCGACCAAAAAGGATTTGATGATGTAAAACTAAAAGAGTTTAAATTAAGGGAAGAGGAAATTTAATTTTAACTATTCCCAATTGGGAGACCTTTTTTCTTTAAAAGCCTTAAGCCCCTCTAGAGCATCTTTTGTTCTTAAAACCTTATCCAACATTGACTTTAAATATTTTTGATTTTTTTCATCATCAACAATATTTCTATAAGCCTCCATACCCAAAGATATAGCCGTAGGAGAATTTTCTAATACCTCTTTAATCCATTTACGAGCTTCGTGCTCTATTTTATTTTTTTTAACAGCGCTGGAAACCAAACCCCAGTCTTCTGCTTTTTGAGCATCAATTTCATATCCTCTAATACACCAATCAAGTAAAACTCTTGGTTGTATAACTCTCATTAAAACCCCCATTACTTGCATCGGAAAAATACCCCTTCTAGTTTCTGGAAGAGAAAATTTTAAGGACTTGTCCGCAATAACATAAGTACAGCAAGCTAAAAATAAATATCCCCCAGCGTATACGTTGCCTTCAACAATTGCAAGCGATGGTTTACTAAATCTAGTCCATAAATTTACAAGTAGGACTTCTTTCAAAGGTTCTCCAATGGACGAATCATGCTGATCTACCTTTCCTTGCATAGCTGATAAATCTGATCCTGAACAAAAAACATCGCCTTTAGCTTTTAAAACCAAAGCCCTAACTTTTTTTCTGTTTTGGGCATATTGAAGAGCAAATGCTAATTCATTTAACATTTGAGGATGAATAGCATTTTTTTTTGCAGTTCTATTTAGTGTTAATTCAAAAACTTCATTTATTTCATCAACTTCTATAAAAGAAAATTTTTCATCGTGAAATTTATCTAGCTGACATTCTCTATAATAATTCATTTCTTAACTTTTAATAAAACATGTCCAGCTTGAATATTTTCACCCTTAACAACATTTACAAGCTCAATTACTCCATCTTGATTTGAATATAGCGTATTTTCCATTTTCATAGAGCTAAGCACAACAAGGGGTTGATTTCTTTTTATTTTATCACCCTTTTTCACAAAAACGTCAACAACTAGTGACGGCATTGGAGATATGTATCCTTTTTTTTCTTTTTCCTTTTCCCCGCTAGGATATCTATCAATAACTTCTAGTTTAATATTACCAAAATCAATGGAATATACATAGATTGATTTATCAACTTCTCTAATATGAAATTTTTTAAAAACTCCATTTATTTCTGCATGAATAGCATTACCTCTTGCTCTAATAATTGAAACATTATAATTCGATTTGTTAAACGAAAAGATAAAATNCTCACTTTTAAATTTGTATTTACAGTTGAAATGGTGACCGTCAAAATGAAAATTTTCGGTTTGAGGACTATAATAGTTATTTCTCCAACCAGATGGTAAATGTTTTAATATTTTCTTCTTTTTATTTCTTCTTGACCACCTATATAAAGATGCAGCAATAGATGCACTCTCAATTGTTGACTGATTTTTTTCAAGCTCAGTCATTTTTTTATTTTCATTAATAAAACTTGTATCATAATCTCCCTTTACAAAGGAATTTGATGAGAGAATTTTCTTTAAAAGCTCAATATTCGTAATAGGACCAAGTAAAACTATTTTTGATAGAGCGTATTTTAATTTATTTATTGCCTTTACTCTATTTGTATCAAAGGCAATAATTTTAGCTAGCATAGGATCAAAATAAATATTTACCAAATCACCACTTTTCAAATCGCTGTCTATTCTTATTCCTTCCACATTAGGGAATTTGAGTTTATGAATCCTACCGGAGGTTGGTAAAAAATTAGATGCTGGATTTTCGGCATATAATCTTACTTCAATTGCATATCCGTTAGATAAAATGTCATCTTGATTTAGGTTGATTTTTTCGCCCTGAGCAATTCTTAGTTGAAGACCTACCAGATCGAAACCCGTAATCTCTTCTGTGACAGGATGTTCGACTTGAATTCTAGTATTTACTTCCAAAAAGAAAAAGTTTTTTGTTTTATTATCATAAATAAATTCGACTGTACCCAAGCTTTTGTATCCAAGTTTCTTGCCGATTTGAGTAGCACAATCAACCATTTGTTTTCTTACAGTATTATCTAAAATTTTAGAAGGAGATTCTTCAATAATTTTTTGATAGCGTCTTTGAATAGTACACTCACGCTCAAAAAAATGAAAGATATTTCCTGAATTATCGCCTAAAATTTGAACTTCAATGTGTCTTCCTGATTCTACGTACTTTTCTATAATTATTCTATCATCTCCAAATACATTTTTAGCTTCTCTTCTTACCTCATTTAAGGAACTTAAAAACTCACTTTCTTTAAAAACTGTTCGCATTCCTTTACCTCCGCCTCCAGCAGATGCTTTTAAAAGTATAGGGAATCCAATTTTTTTAGCTTCTTTAATTAATTTTGAGTCTTTATCATTGGTATTCTCATACCCTGGAAGGAGAGGAATCCCAAGCTCTTTTACTAAACGTCTAGCCTTGTCTTTATCTCCCATGAGCTCAATTGAGTCAGGATCTGGACCGACAAATATGATATTTTCATCATTACATTTTTTTGCAAAAGAGGCATTTTCTGACAAAAATCCGTAACCAGGATGGATAGCGTCAGCTTCAAATTTTTTTGCAATTTTTATAATTTGTGATGAGTCTAAATGACATTGGACTGGATTTTCTCCTTCGAGAAGAACAGAAATATCTGCCTCTTGAACATAATTTGAATTAGAGTCAGCTGAGCTATAAATAGCAATAGTTTTTATACCTTCCTTTTTACAAGTTTTAAATATTCTTTTAGCTATTTCGCCTCTATTAGCTACCAATAATGTTTTAATTAATTTTGCCATTATCTACATTCTAAAAACACCAAAAGACCCGGTTCCTTTAATTTTTTGATTATGTATAACAGCCAAACAAAATCCTAAATAATTTCTAGTTTCTGAGGGTTCTATCACACCATCGTCCCACATTTCAGAAGATGAGTGCCAAGCAGTTTGCTTTTTACTCATCATCTCAATAAGTGCTCTTTTCTCTTGGTCCATTTTACTCTTGTCAAGTTTTACTCCTTTTTTCTTAGCTGCGTTATTTTTAATAATTTCCATTACCCCAGCCAATTGTTCACTCCCCATTACACCAAGTTTGGAATTTGGGTAACTAAATAAAAATCTAGGATTATATGATCTTCCGTTCATAGCATAATTTCCTGCTCCAAAAGATGAACCAATCATTAAACTTAAGTGTGGAACTTCACTATTGGAAACAACATTAATTAATTTTGCTCCATTTTTAATAATTCCGCCCTCTTCATATTTTTTACCAACAATAAATCCAGTTGTATTATGAATAAATAGTATTGGTGTATTATTTCTATTTGCAAGTTGTATAAACTGACATGCTTTATTAGCTGCCTCAGAAAAAATGACTCCATTGTTTGCTATAATTCCGATGGGATATCCATGTATTTTACACCAACCTGTAACCATCGTCTTTCCATACTCTTTTTTAAATTCTGCGAAATCAGAATCATCAATAACTCTTGTTAATAATTCTCTAACGTCAAACGATATTTTTGGATTAGCTGGAATAATACCGTTTAGCTCTTCAACACTATATCTTGGAGAAAGAACTTTTTTTGGTATTAAAGAAGGATTTTGTTGAGGTAAATACTTAATTATTTCTCTTGCTATTCTAAATGCATCAAATTCATCTTCCGCTAAATAGTCTGAAACACCGGATATACTGCTATGCATTTCTGCACCACCTAATTCTTCTTCTGTAGACACCTCGGTTGTTGCCATTTTAACTAGCGGAGGTCCAGCAAGAAAAACCTTTGCTTTGTTTTTCTGAAATACAGTATAATCGGACATTCCAGGAACATAAGCTCCACCTGCTGTTGCATTTCCAAATACAAGTGAAATCGTGGAAAGCCCCAGCTTTGATCTTTTAGTTATTTCCCTAAATGTTGCACCTGCATTGTTAAATATTTTATCTTGATCATTTAAATTCACACCCCCGCTTTCAACAAGGTTAATTGTTGGAAGTTTATTTTCTTTTGCAATTTGAGCTGCCCTTAATCCCTTTAAACTTGTTGCATAGTCAACTGATCCACCTTTGCGTGTTCCAACGTTTGATTGTATTAGGCACAGTCTTTGTTCAACAAATCCTATTCCACAAACATTTGTACCTCCAATTCCAAATCCAGAGTTATGATTTAATCCCGCTAGGGGAGATAATTCTAGAAATGGACTATCTCTATCGATTAAAAGTTCAATTCTCTCACGAGCAAGAAACTTTTTTCTCTCCCTTGCCTTCTTAATTGAAGCATCCGTGCCCTCAATTCTGCTCTTTCTTAATAAATCTTTCAGAATATCTATTTGCTTACCCATTTCAATAGTATTTGCTTTGAAATTGGAAGAGTCAGTTTTTATCTTAGATTTAAGTATCGCCATTGTTAATTCACTGCAAAATTAAGAAAAAGATTAGTTTAGATTCTTATATTTATAAAATATTGATTTTGCGGGTTTTAGTTGAAAATGCTATTCCCCAAGCTTAATCATTATTTAAAAACCAAACAACTAACTATGAGTAATAATAATTCCGAAACTCTATTTGACTTCAAATTTTATGAGTTAGAAAATCTTCATAAAGACAAGCCTTTTTTAAGACAACCCTTCGGTGATTCCTGGGAAGAATATTCCTATGGGGAAGTTGGAACATATGCTAGAAAGCTTGCATCTGGACTTAAGTCCCTAGGGCTCAGAGAAAACGCTCACATCGGCTTAATTTCTAAAAACTGTAGAGAATGGGTAATTGCCGATTTGGCTATAATGATGGCTGGTTACATTAGCGTTCCTTTTTTTGCAAACTTAACTTCAAAAGAAATAAATAACTTACTTGATTTTGGAGATGTTGATTTACTTATTGTCGGAAAAGTTGAAGATTGGGAAAATCAAAAAAAAGG
>PBVB01000025.1 GCA_002728075.1 Flavobacteriaceae bacterium | reverse complement strand
TCTCATTTTATAAATTAATATTAAATTTGTGTAAATTAATAATAAATGATCAAATTAAAAATTGAACATTCTTCTAACAAGACTTTTAAATTCATACTGCTGTTTTTTTTAATTTTATCAAACTTATCATGTACACCTGATGAAGATGAAGATGAAGAACCACCCAGGGATTACCTTGAGCAATCATTAGAAGATGATCAATTATTGGTTCAGTATTTAAAGTCCCATTACTATAACTATAATGATTTTAATCTTGGTTTTAATGAGGATAAAGAAATTATTATTGACACAATTCTTACAGATAATGAANATTTNAAGTCTCTCTTTGATNTNGCGACTCAAACCACTGTCACTNTAGCTTCTAGNGAAGGAGAAATAATTGANCATAAATTATATCACATTGTTGTTAAAGAGGGGCTTAGAACANATGANAGNCCTAGTATAGCTGATTCAGTATANCTTTCNTATAANGGTAAATTATTANACGGAANTGTNTTTGACAAGAAATCGAATCCTGTTTGGTTTGATACTGCTAACGTGATTAGAGGCTTCAGATATGGTTTACAATATTTTTCCCCTGGTAATTTTATTCAAAGAGAAAATGGAACAATTNATTTTAATCAATTTGGGAGAGGACTTATATTTATGCCATCTGGATTAGGATATTTCAATAGTGCCCAAACTAATATTCCAACTTATTCACCATTAATTTTTGAGGTTTCAGTATTTACTATTAATAGAGCTGATCATGATAATGATGGAGTTTTATCAATTGATGAAGACCCAAATAATGATGGTAATCCATATAATGATGATACAGACAAAGACGGTACAATTAACATGTATGACGAAGATGATGACGGGGATGGAATTCTCACTAAAGATGAATTAGATGGGGATGATCCAGACAATTTGCCAGACGATTCAAATAATGATGGCATCCCAGATTATCTCGACAAAAACANTTAATATTCAATTTCCTTTTTATTACCCAGCTTGTATGTTAGGCTTACTGACCATAATTTTGGTCTTATATCAGAATAAGCTTCAATATCTATATTATTATTTCCTAAAATTTCAATTTCATTATCAGTAAAACCCCTTTCAAATCTAAAGCCTAATCCAAATTTGCCAAAATCAACTCTTGAACCAATTTGCAGACCCATAGTAAAGTTATTAGTATAATTGCCAAAATTTAACGAGTTACTTTTAATTGAAATTATATTTTGAAAAATTGGACCAGTAAAAATTGAGATAGGGCCAAAAATATTATATCCAATTAAAATTGGAATTTCTACTTTATTNATTTCAATCTGATCTAAAGACAAAATGTCAGANTTATTTTGACTTATTTGTAGTTCAGGTCTAATATATAAGTCTACTACTTTTAGTTGGACAAACATTCCTATGTGTGCACTTGCAATTGATGCNGTTTCAATCTGATTTTTTAAAGAACTTGTACTTTTTATATCTCCAATATTATCAAAATTTANACCAATTTTTATTCCATAATTAACCTGGCCGAGCAGTTTACTATTCGAAAAGTATGTGATTAGAAATATAAAAATGATTAATAAGTAACAATCTTTCATTTTCTTGAAAGAACTTTTTCTACAGCTTTGACAATTGCATTACAATTTAAACCATACTTGTCCATTAATTTAGAGGGAGATCCAGATTCACCAAAAGTATCATTAGTAGCAATAAATTCTTGTGGAACAGGGTCATTTTTTGTTAAAACTCTAGAAATGCTCTCGCCAAGCCCCCCTAAAAAATTGTGCTCTTCTGCTGTTACTATGCAGCGACTTTTGTTTATTGATTTTAAAATTATCTCTTCATCAATTGGTTTTATAGTGTGTATATTGATAATTTCAGCGGAAACACCCATATTATTCAACTTTTGACCTGCCAAAATAGATTCCCAAACTAAGTGGCCTGTTGCTACTATAGTTACATCTGTTCCTTCATTTAGAATAATTCCTTTACCAATTTGAAATTCTTGGTCTGGGTTTGTAAAATTTGGGACCTTAGGTCTTCCAAATCTTAAATAAACTGGACCTTGATAGTCGGCAATTTTTAGTGTTGCTANTTTAGTTTGGTTATAGTCACATGTATTTATAACNGTCATCCCAGGTAACATTTTCATTAAACCAATATCTTCAAGTATTTGGTGAGTAGCTCCATCTTCCCCAAGAGTTATTCCCGCNTGGGAAGCACAAATCTTGACATTTTTTCCCGAATACACTATTGATTGCCTAATTTGGTCATATACTCGTCCAGTAGAAAAATTAGCAAAAGTACCCGTAAAAGGTATTTTACCACCAATTGTGAGTCCCGCAGCAATACCCATCATATTTGCCTCAGCAATACCAACTTGAAAAAATCTGCTTGGATTTTCTTTCTTAAATTGACTCATTTTCAAAGACCCTGTTAAATCAGCACACAGTGCAACAACATTTTTATTTTTCCTTCCAAGTTCAGTTAGACCGTCCCCAAATCCAGATCTCGTATCTTTTAATTCTGTATAATTAAATTCCCTCATTTATTTATATTAATAGTCTCCTAGNGTTTCAGGATTTTGAGATAAAGCAATTTGAAGTTGTTCATCATTCGGAGCAACACCATGCCATTCGTGTGTATTCATCATAAAATCAACCCCATTTCCCATTTCAGTTTTTATAAGCAAGCAAATAGGTGACTTTTTTTTGGTTTCTTTCTTTGCTTCATTCAATTTTTCAATAATTGATTCAAGATTATTTCCGTTTTCTATCTCTATAACTTTCCATCCAAATGCTTCAAATTTAATTTTTAAATTACCTATTGGAAGTACTTCACTTGTTGAACCATCAATTTGTTTGCCGTTTAAGTCAACACATAAAATTAAGTTATCAATATTTTTTGCCGAGGCAAACATTATAGCTTCCCAATTTTGACCTTCTTGTAATTCTCCATCTCCAACCAATACATAAATAAGTTTATCATCATTGTTAAGTTTTTTAGATAATGCACTTCCAATTGCTACAGATATTCCTTGGCCTAGAGATCCTGAAGCAACCCTTACCCCGGGTAGGTTTTCGTGAGTTGTTGGATGGCCTTGTAATCTTGAATTTAGTTTCCTAAATGTATCAAGTTCACTAATAGGGAAATATCCTTTTCTAGCTAGAACACTGTAAAAAACAGGAGAAATATGACCATTTGATAAAAAAAATAAATCCTCGTTCTTACCATCCATATCAAATCCACTNTTTAAATCTAAAATTCCGTTATAAAGNGCAACAAAAAACTCAGCACACCCAAGAGAGCCCCCAGGGTGGCCTGAATTTACTGAGTGAACCATTCTTAAGATATCTCTTCTAACTTGTTGAGTTAATTTTTCCAAATTAATAATTCTTGACATAANTNTNTCTTTGTATTGTAAATTTAATTTTTTAGATTAATTTCANTAAATCAATAAGCATCAATTTTGAAAAGATTACGAACAATTATTGTTCATTAATTTTTTTAATCATTAAGACTTTCTCTCAAGGACATGGAATTTAAGTTAGTTAAAAAAGATATTAGTTCAAATGCTCGTGCAGGTATTTTAAATAGTTCANTAGGGGAAATAAAAACACCAATATTTATGCCTGTTGGGACCCAAGCATCAGTTAAGGGTATTGATCAAAAGATATTGAAGGAANAAATTAATTCTAAAATTATTTTGAGTAATACTTANCATCTATATCTAAGGCCTGGTACTAAAATAATAAAAGNCGCAGGGGGAATTCANAAATTTATGAATTGGGACGGAATTATATTAACTGATTCTGGAGGATATCAAGTCTATTCGCTATCCAATTCTAGAAAAATTTCAGAAGAAGGTGTTTTGTTTCAATCGCACATTGATGGAAGTAAACATTTATTGACTCCTGAGTCAGTAATTGAAATACAAAGGGAAATTGGAGCAGATATAATAATGGCTTTTGATGAATGCCCTCCTTATCCTTCTAAATTTGAATATGTAAAGGATTCTATGAAATTAACTCATAGNTGGTTAGAAAGATGTATAAAAAAACACAAAAAATCTCCATTTTTATATGATAAAAAGCAATATTTATTTCCAATTATTCAAGGAGGAGTTTATAATGAACTTAGAAAAGAATCAGCAGAATTCGTTTCAAGTAGATTTGCGAAAGGATATGCAATTGGGGGTTTATCTGTAGGCGANCCAAATGAAGAAATGTATAAAGTTTCAGATTTGGTTTGTTCAATTTTACCTGCTGATAAACCCCGATATTTAATGGGAGTAGGAACACCCGTTAATTTATTAGAAAATATTTCAAATGGGGTTGATATGTTTGATTGTGTAATTCCCACTAGAAATGGAAGAAATGGTATGTTATTTACTTTTGATGGAATTATTAATATTAAAAACAAAAAATGGGAGAGAGACTATTCAAAAATTGATACTGAGGATTATAATGGATACAAAAATCAATATTCTAAAGCGTATATTAGACACCTTTTCATGGCAAATGAAACCCTTGGAGGTCAAATAGCTGCAATTCATAATTTAAATTTTTATAATAGACTATTAAAAATTGCTAGAGAGAAAATAATGGTAGGTGAATTTGCATCTTGGAAAAATAANATGGTAAAAAAATTAAACACAAGGAATTAAATGCTAAAAATTTTAGATACTTANATAATCAAAAAATATTTAATAACTTTTTTATTTGCTCTTTTTTTGTTCATTCCAATAGGGATTATGGTTGATGTTGCTGAAAGGATAGATAAGTTTAAAGAAAACGAGATACCATTAGAGGAGATTATTGANTATTATTTTGACTTTATGTGGTATTTTGGAAATTTACTCTTCCCAATCTTATTGTTTTTATCAATAATTTGGTTTACATCNAAACTNGCAAGCAACACTGAAATTATTTCTGTTTTGAGCTCAGGAGTTTCTTTTACAAGATTTCTTAGACCATATTTAATATCTGCATCATTAATTGCAATTGTATCCTTTTTTATTGGAATGTTTGTCGTTCCAAATGCGAGTAAAGGGTTTAATGAGTTCAATTATAAATATTTAAATAAAAAATCTCAGATTAGAAATACATCGAGAGTTTTTAAACAAATTTCTAAAAATGAATTTGTTTATGTAAGTAGCTACAATCCAACAAGAAAAAGAGCTATGGATTTTACTCTTGAGTACTTTGATAATGAAAAATTAAAATTTAAAATCATGGCACAATCAATTAGATGGATTGAGNCTGANTCAGTGTTTCGCCTTTTAAATTTTAAAAAGAGAATTATTGATGAAGACGAGGAAATTTTAATTAAAAAAAAATCAATTGACACTATTTTTAATTTTAATATTGAAGATCTGTCACCTCTAAAATATGAAGCTGAGACCNTAACACTGTTTGATTTGAATGAATTTATTGANTCTGAAATCAAATCGGGGTCTAAATTNATTAATCAACATTTGTTAGTTAGACACAAAAGGTATAGCTTGCCAATGTCTGTCTTTGTTCTTACTCTAATATCAGTATCTGTGTCATCTGTGAGGAGAAGAGGANGTATGGGTTTAAATTTAGCAATTGGAATTTTAATGGGTTTTTCATTCATATTTTTTGATAAAATTTTGGTTGTCTTGGTTAATAAGTCAAACTTTTCAGCTGCAGTTGCTGCTTGGTCTCCTCTGATATTTTTTGGAGGCTTGGGATACTTTCTTATGAGACATGCAAAAAGATAGTTTCAAAAGCTTAGTTCATTTACATTTTTTAATTTTTTTATGGGGTTTCACATCAATTTTCGGTGCACTAATCGATCTTAACCCTCTTTTAATTGTTTGGTTAAGATTATCAATTGCAGCCATCTTAATCTTTGTTTTTTTGTTTATTTTTTATAAAGACGCACTGAAATTTGGTAAATTAAGTTNATTAAAGTTTTTACTTGGAGGTTTGCTAATATCAATTCACTGGTATTTATTTTTTTACTCAATAAAAATTTCTTCTATTTCGTTGACTCTATCAATTTTGTCTACAGCATCTTTAATGGCTTCNTTTCTAGAGCCCCTTTTTTATAAAAGACCTTTCAAAATTCATGAATTATTATTTGGTTCAGCGGCAATTGTTGGCCTTTTAATTATTTTTGGGATACAATCAGAGAATTATTTTGCAATTTTTATTTCACTTGTTTGCACTTTATTATCAGTTTTATTTTCTTTACTNAATGGATATTTGATTAAGGAACACTCATCTTTACAAATTTCTTTTTATGAAATAGTTTTTGGTTTATTTGTGATTTCANTAATTATTTNCTTCTCAGACACTAAATTTCCATCACNNAAATCAATTAAGTCTTCAAACTGGATTTANATTTTTATTTTAGGGTCATTGTGCACTGCTTATGCTTTTGTTGCTTCTACCTATATTTTAAAATTTATAACACCTTATACCATGATGATGTCATTAAACCTTGAACCCATTTATGGTATCTTTTTCTCTTTGATTATTTTTGGAGAAAAAGAATATATGAACACTCAATTCTATATTGGAGCTTTAATTATATTATTAGGCGTTATTGGAAATATTATGTTTAAGTTTAAAAAAATCTCTTAAAAATTATAATTTTATAATTATTTAGTAAGAAATGGAATATTTAGATTTTGAATTACCAATTAAAGAAATTCAAGAACAATTGTCCAAGTGTGAGGTGATTGGAAGTGAAAGTGAAATTGATGTTACTGACACATGTGCTAAATTGGAATTGAAGTTAAAAAAAACAAAAGAAAAAATATATGGAAATTTAACACCGTGGCAAAGAGTTCAATTATCCAGACATCCCTCAAGACCATACACTTTAGATTACATAAAGGCCATATGTGGAAATTCATTTTTGGAACTTCATGGCGATAGAAATATCAAGGATGATAAAGCAATGATTGCTGGTTTGGGAAAGGTGAAATATCAAACTTTTATGTTTGTCGGAACTCAAAAAGGCTACAATACTGTTACAAGAAAATATAGAAATTTTGGAATGGCTAATCCAGAAGGATATAGGAAAGCTTTGAGAGTAATGAAATCAGCAGAAAAGTTTAATATTCCTATTATCTGTTTAATTGACACACCAGGAGCTTACCCAGGACAAGAGGCTGAGGAAAGAGGTCAGGGAGAGGCAATAGCTAGAAATATTTTTAATATGCTTTCAATCAAAGTTCCAATAATAACAATAATTATTGGAGAGGGGGCTTCTGGAGGTGCTTTAGGGATAGGAATTGGGGACAGAATATTGATGTTAGAAAATACTTGGTATTCTGTTATATCCCCGGAATCATGTTCATCTATATTGTGGAGAAGTTGGGAATACAAAGAAAAAGCAGCTGAATCTTTAAAACTTACTGCTCAGGATATGAAAAAATCTAAATTAATTGATAAGATAATCAGAGAGCCTCTTGGAGGAGCACATCAAAACAGAGAAAAAATATTTGCAATTGTTGGAAATGAAATAACCAAACAATTTTTGGAACTTGAAAAGCTAACAACAACCGATTTAATAAATTCAAGGAGAAACAAATTTGAAAAAATGGGGGTTTTTAATAGTTAATAAAAACATTTANATGTATTAACAATTTTNAAGTAATTATAAACACATAATGTTNACTCTTTTNTANTACTTTNAAATTTTAAANAAAAAATNAATCATTCTTTTTTTTACATTTANGTGTGGAAAAAAGCGAAAAAATNTTATCGTCTGAAACCTTCAANAAAAGAATTTTTAATNTAGATACAGGAAGAATTCCTCCCCAAGCTTTAGACTTAGAAGAAGCNGTGCTTGGTGCAATGCTAATTGATAANAAAGGAGTAGACGANGTAATTGATATACTTCAAAAAGATGCATTTTACAAAGAATCTCACAAGAATATATTTGAAGCAATATATAGTTTATTTCAATCTTCCGAGCCTGTTGATCTTCTCACNGTCTCAACTAAACTNAGAAAAATGGGCGTTTTGGAAAAAGTTGGTGGTGACTTTTATTTAGTTCAATTGTCAAAAAAAGTTTCAACCTCTGCTAATATTGAATTTCATGCAAGAATTATACTTCAAAAATTTATTCAAAGATCCTTAATCAGAATATCAAATGAAATCATAGAAAATTCTTTTAATGAATCAGTAGATGTTTTTGATTTATTAGATGAGGCTGAATCAAAATTATATGAGATAACACAAGGAAATATTAAAAGATCTTCTGAAACAGCTCAGAGTCTAGTTATTCAGGCAAAAAAGCGAATTGAAGATATTTCAAATAAAGATGGATTGAGTGGAGTAGCAACTGGTTTTGATAAACTTGATTTACTTACTTCGGGTTGGCAACCAAGTGATCTTGTTGTCATAGCTGCAAGACCAGGAATGGGTAAAACAGCTCTAACATTGTCAATGGCAAGAAATATTGCTGTTTTAAAAAAAACCCCAGTGGCCTTCTTTTCATTAGAAATGTCCTCAGTGCAATTAATTACAAGATTAATTTCTGCTGAAACTGGACTAACATCTGAAAAATTAAGAACTGGAAAGCTTGAAAGTCATGAATGGGAACAACTAAATGTTAAAGTTGGTGACTTAGAAAAGGCTCCACTCTATATAGACGATACACCCTCTTTATCCATTTTTGATCTTAGAGCAAAAGCAAGAAGACTGTCTTCTAAACATGGAATACAATTAATTATTGTAGACTATTTGCAGCTAATGACATCTGGTACAACCAGTAAGACAGGAAATAGAGAACAGGAAATATCGTCTATTTCAAGAAATTTAAAATCTTTAGCTAAAGAACTAAATGTTCCCGTAATCGCTCTTTCTCAACTATCTCGAGCTGTAGAAACTAGGGGAGGTACTAAAAGACCAATACTCTCAGATTTAAGGGATTCAGGTGCTATTGAACAAGATGCAGATATTGTTTCATTCATTTATAGACCAGAATATTATGGAATTGAGGAGTGGGATGATGACGACAGATCATCATCTGAAGGACAAGCAGAATTTATAGTAGCAAAACACAGAAATGGTGGATTGGACACAATAAGGCTTAAATTTACTCCTCAACTAGGGAAATTTGAAAATTTAAGCAACATAGATTCATCATTTGAGTATTTTTCAAAGATAAATCAGGTTAAAAAAAGAAGAGACCCGGCAGAAGGAGGTTATGAGGACAAAGATGAAATAACCCCTTTTTAAGCAATAATTTATTTTACTTTATTTACAATTTTGCTAAAAGTGTCAGGATGATTCATAGCGATGTCTGCTAATACTTTTCTATCTAGGCTAACTTTTTTAGATTTTAGATTCGAAATTAACTTGCCATAGGTCATTCCATGTAGTCTTGCAGCAGCATTTAATCGAATTATCCATAATAGTCTAAAAGTTCTTTTTTTATTTTTCCTGTCTCTGTATGAATATAAAAGTCCCTTTTCAACAGCATTTTTAGCTACTTTCCAAACATTTTTTCTTCTACCATAGTAACCTTTAGCTTGTTTAAGGATTTTTTTTCTTCTATTTCTAGAGGCAACTGAATTTTGTGATCTTGGCATCTTGTATGATTTATATTAAAAAATATTACTTTAACCTTAACTGTATTTCTATGTTCTTCATGTCACTTTTGTCAACAAGGCTAGAATGAGTAAGTTTTAGCTTCCTTTTTTTTGACTTCTTAGTCAAGATATGATTTTTAAATGCATGTTTTCTTTTTATTTTACCAGTGCCAGTTAATTTGAATCTTTTCTTTGCACTAGATTTGGTTTTCATTTTTGGCATAACATTAATTTAAAATATTTTAATTTTTTTTTGGATTAATAAACATAATCATTCTTTTACCCTCCAATTTTGGCAACTGTTCTACTTTTCCNAACTCTTCNANATCTTGAGCTAATCTTAATAAAAGAATTTGTCCTTGTTCTTTGAAAATAATTGANCTCCCTTTNAAGAAAACGAAAGCCTTTAATTTTGCACCATCTTTTAAAAATTTTTCAGCATGCTTTTTTTTGAATAAATAATCATGTTCGTCTGTTTGTGGTCCAAATCTAATTTCTTTAATCACAATTTTCGTTGTTTTAGATTTCAGAGCTTTATCTCTTTTTTTTTGTTCGTATAGAAATTTTTTATATTCCANAATCTTACATACAGGTGGNGTAGCTTTTCCGGAAATTTCAACTAAATCTAAATCTAAGTTAATCGCCATTTGAAGTGCTTTTTGTTTACTGTATACACCTGTTTCAATATTATCACCAACCAATCTAACTTCTTTAGCCAGGATTTTTTCATTGATAAGATGAGGGTTTTCTTTTATTATCCTACCAGGTCTGTTTGATCTTCTTCTTCGAATTCCTATGATAAATAATTTAAATTAAACTTCAAATGAATAACTGTTCTTTATTTCAGTTGACAACTTTTGGATAAAAGTTTCAATTGTTAAAGACCCCAAATCTCCATCGCTTATGTGTCTCACAGATACTACGTCGTCTTTCATTTCTTTTTCACCAATAATTAACATGTAGGGGTATTTTTTTAACTGAGCGTCTCTAATTTTTTTCCCTACAGTTTCATTTCTATTATCAATTAGTGCGCGAATTTCGTTAATTTTCATCTCATTTAAAACTTTTTCAGCGTATTTTTCATACTTTTCGGAAAGTGTTAAAATGATTAATTGATTTGGGACTAACCATAATGGAAGCTTACCACTTGTATGTTCAAGCAAAATAGCAATAAACCTTTCTAAACTTCCAAATGGTGCTCTATGAATCATAACGGGGCGTAAAAATGTGTTATCTTTCGTTTTATACTTTAAGTCAAATCTTTCAGGTAAATTATAATCTACTTGTATTGTTCCAAGTTGCCATTTTCTCCCTAAAGCATCTTTTACCATAAAATCTAATTTAGGGCCATAAAATGCTGCTTCTCCATATTCAATTTTGTAATCTAAATTTTTTAAATCTGCAGCTTTTAAAATAGCTTTTTCTGCTAAATTCCAATTCTTTTCGGAACCTATATACTTATCTGGTGTTTTGGGATCCCTCAAAGAAACTTGAACTATAAAATCATTAAAACTTACGGCTTTAAATACAAAAGCAACTAGATCGATTACTTTTACAAATTCTTCTTTTAATTGCTCGGGTGTACAGAAAATATGTGCATCATCTTGGGTGAATCCCCTTACTCTGGTTAATCCGTGGAGTTCACCGCTTTGCTCATATCTATAAACAGTACCGAATTCTGCATATCTTTTGGGAAGATCCTTATAGCTCCAACTTTGCGAATTATAAATTTCACAGTGATGTGGACAATTCATTGGCTTTAAAAGAAAGGTTTCTCTTTTACCGGGAGTTTCAATTGGTTGAAAGCTGTCTAAACCATATTTTTCNAAGTGCCCAGAAGTTTCATATAATTCCTTTTTTCCTATGTGGGGAGATTCGACTAATTCATATCCGGCTTTATCTTGAGCTTTTTTTAAAAAATTCTCTAATCTGTTTTTTAAATCAGTTCCATTGGGAAGCCATAGTGGTAAACCTAGACCAACCTTAGTGCTAAAGGTAAATAAATTTAGTTCCTTACCAATTCTTCTATGATCTCTCTTATTAGCTTCCTCAATTAAAGAAATATATTCTTTTAAAAGTTTTTGCTTTGGAAAAGAGATACCATAAATTCTAGTCAATTGCTTATTATTTTCGTCTCCCTTCCAGTATGCACCAGCTACATTTGTTAATTTTATAGCCTTTACTAATCCAGTGTGAGGAATATGACCACCTTTACAAAGATCACTAAAGTCTGCGTGGTCACAAAATGTAATTTCACCATCATTTAGGTTTTCAATTAATTCCAGTTTATATGGATTTTTTTCTTTTTTGTAATATTTTAAAGCATCTAATTTTGATATAAATTTCATTTTAAAATCGCTTTTTTGTGAAGCAAAAAACATGAATTTTTTTTCTATTCTTGGAAAATCATTTTCCGAGATAGTTTTATCACATAAATCAAAATCATAATAAAAACCATTTTCTATTGAAGGCCCAATAGTAAGTTTAGCCTCTGGATAAAGACTCAATATAGTTTGAGCGAGAANATGAGCTGAAGAATGCCAAAATGCTGATTTTCCTTCCTCATCATTCCATGTATAAAAGTNTAATCTACCACTTTCAGAAATTTTAGTTGATAATTCAATTATTGAGNCATTAAAGNTTGCTGATAANACNTTTCTAGCTAAACCTTCNCTNATATCTTTTGCNATATTAAAAGCAGAGATTCCTTTTTNNTACTGTTTAGTAGAACCATCTTTTAGAATTATTTCAATCATATTTCTAAAAATTTTAACTTAAAATTTTTATTTGTAAATATATATTAATCTTTCTTTATTNTCCCAAATAGTGATTTTACTAACTGGTTTATTCCCATAAAACCAATTATAATAGCGGTTGATGAAAGGAAAATTCCAAACAATAGAACTGGGAAAAAAAGAACGTTTTCTTGATTCTTAAAAGCTTGCATAATTATAACTGGAGATACAAAACATAAAATCATAAAGTAAAAAATTTTCCGTAATGACTTCTTGAAAAGATTAGTATTCATTTTAATTTTTGATTTTCTACAACACTTCGTATACTTCCATGTTTTTCAAATAATTCCAAAGCCTGATTTTCTGACATACTCAGTGTTTCACTAATTATCCTTATTGC
The DNA here is from genome assembly GCA_002728075.1 of Flavobacteriaceae bacterium. GTDB lineage: Bacteria > Bacteroidota > Bacteroidia > Flavobacteriales > Flavobacteriaceae > TMED96. Next base: position 4,288 of record PBVB01000025.1, on the reverse strand, counting down.
TCTTTCTTTAAGTTTANTNTTATTTGTTTGCATATCAATCATTTTATTTCCTTTAATATGACCTAGTTTGANCATTGCTGAGGTTGTTATCATATTCAAAATCATTTTTTGAGCGGTACCAGCTTTCATTCTTGTGCTGCCAGTAATAAATTCTGGGCCAACTACTACCTCAATTGGAAACTTTGAAAATGTTGATAAAGGTGTGTTGTGATTGCAAGAAATGGACCCAGTTGTAATATCTTTATCATGGCATGATTTTATCCCCTCAACCACATACGGGGTAGTGCCAGACGCAGCAATTCCAATTACGAAATCCTTTTTATTTATTTTTCTACTGCAAAGATCTTCCCAAGCCTGAGTCGTCGAATCTTCAGCATGTTCAACACTTTGGAAAAGAGCATCAGTCCCCCCAGCTATTACTCCAGTAACTTTCCAATCAGGTGTACCGAACGTAGGTGGGCATTCAGTTGCATCTAAAACACCTAACCTCCCGCTAGTACCTGCACCAAGATAAAATAATCTACCACCAGATGAAAGTTTGTCAACTAATGCATCCACAAGTTTAGATACTAAAGGAAGAACTTTTTGAATTGCAGAACAAATTTTTTTGTCTTCATNATGAATTGAATTAATCAATTCGGTTGTAGAAAAATTTTCTAAATTATCATATAATGAATCTTGTTCTGTAACTTTTNTTATCGACATATTTGTTAATTGATTAAGGTTTATTTTTTGTTTAAAAAATCTAACTTCTGATCCAAATTGTCTTTAACTAGGTTTAAAAAATCTTGAGTATTTAAGTAATGATCTGAATTTAAATTTTCCCTATGNACTAGTAGGGCTAAATCCTTTGTCATAAAACCATTTTCAACAACGCTGACACAAACTTCTTCTAACAAAAGACAAAACTTTTTAAGTTTTGAATTCTTATCTAATTTNGCCCTATGTGCAAGTCCACGAGACCATGCAAAAATTGAAGCTATAGGATTAGTTGAAGTTGGATTTCCTTTTTGATGTTCTCTGTAATGTCTAGTAACCGTTCCATGAGCTGCTTCTGCTTCAAGTGTGTTTCCGTCTGGAGTNACTAGTGTTGATGTCATCAATCCTAAAGATCCAAATCCTTGAGCAACAGTATCTGACTGAACATCACCATCGTAGTTTTTGCAAGCCCAAACAAAACCACCTTTCCATTTCATTGCTGCTGCTACCATGTCGTCNATGAGTCTGTGTTCATAAAAAATCCCAACTTTTCTAAACNTTTCTTTAAATTCATTTTCATAGACATCATGAAAAATATCTTTAAATCTTCCATCATATGCTTTTAATATTGTATTTTTTGTTGACAAGTACAATGGCCATTTTTTTGAAATGGCTTGATTCATACAAGATCTTGCAAACCCATAAATTGATGAATCAATATTGTACATAGCCATAGCAACTCCGTCTTCCTTAAAGTCATATACTTCCCATGTTAATGGNTCTTCTCCATTCTTAGGTGTGAAAGTCATAGTTAAAGTTCCCTTACCATGGGTAACAATATCAGTAGCTTTGTATTGATCNCCAAATGCNTGTCTTCCTATACAGATNGGTTTATTCCACCCTTGAACATATTTTGGTATATTTTTCATTATAATAGGTTCCCTAAANACAGTTCCACCTACAATGTTTCTAATTGTTCCATTTGGAGANCGCCACATTTTCTTCAATGTGTATTCTTGAACTCTTTGTTCATCGGGTGTNATTGTAGCACACTTTATACCTACATTAAATTTCTTGATTGCTTCTGCAGCCTTTACCGTTACTAAATCGTTAGTAAAATCTCTGTTTTTTATTCCTAAATCAAAATATTTTATTTCAATATCTAAGTAAGGAAGAATTAATTTTTCTTTTATAAATTTCCAAATGACTCTTGTCATTTCATCTCCATCCATTTCTACTATAGGATTTTTGACTCTAATTTTTTTTAACATTTTAGATATAAATATTAAAAAAGTCGCTAGAGCGACTTTATTTACAATTGACGTTCTTTAATCTTAGCTTTTTTACCTCTTAATTTTCTAAAATAAAAAATTCTAGATTTTCTAACTTTCCCTTTTTTATTAACCTCNATCTTTTGAAGAGTAGGCATGTTTAAGGGAAATATCCTTTCAACTCCAAAGGTTCCAGACATTTTTCTGATGGTGAATGTTTTGTTAAGGCCTTGACCTTTAATTTGAATTACAACACCTTTAAAAAACTGGGTCCTTACCTTTTCACCTTCACGTATTTCGTAGTAGGCGGTTATGGTGTCACCTGCACTGAATGCGGGGAAATTTTTCTTTTCAACAAGCTCTTCTTGTATGCCTTTTATTATTGCATTCATATTNAATGATAAACAGGTTGCAAAAGTACAATTATTTTTTTGTCAAAACAATATTATATNNCCAATATAGCTTTATTGAATTCTATTTTAAAGCANTCCTGGGCGGTATTTCTTNGTCCTTTCTAAGGATTTTTTATCTCTCCACCTTTCAATTTCTTTAATGTTACCCGACATTAAAATTTTCGGGACTTTTAACCCCTCATAATTTTCTGGACGCGTATAAATGGGTTCAGACAGTCTGTTGTCCTGAAAACTGTCTGTCAGNGCTGATGACTCATCTCCTAAAACTCCTGGTATTAATCTTATAATTGAATCACAAAAGACAGCAGCTGCTAACTCTCCCCCAGATAATACATAATCACCAATAGATATTTCGTCTGTAACTAAATGTTCTCTTATTCTTTGATCAATACCTTTGTAATGTCCACAAATTAAAATTATGTTTTCAGACAATGAAAATTTATTACTCGTACTTTGTTCAAGTTTTTTACCATCGGGAGTTAAATAGACAATATTCGAATAATTTCTTTCTTCTTTTAATTTTTTTATGCAATCATAAATTGGTTGTATCATAAGAACCATACCGCTTCCACCNCCATATTGGTAGTCGTCAACTTTTTTTTGTTTATTTTTCGAATGGTCTCTGATATTATGATAATTGATAGATAGTAAGTTATTATTTAAAGCTTTTTTTATAATTGAGTATTCTAAGGAGCTCTTAATTGTCTCAGGGAAAAGTGATAATATATCGATTCTCATATAGTTGTAAATTAAAAACGTAATCGAATTTTTTCTCCGTTAGGATTAATATATGTGATCCACCTTACACTATTTGGGTCCATTTGTAAAATTTGGTCAACGGCATCAACGACATTCCCGTTTATATCTATTAAAATTGAATTGTTTTCAATTTGACCTTCTAAAAATTCTCCTGAATCTAGAATTCTCAATCCACTCTTAATTTTTAAATCTTCTTTTTCCTTATTTGTTAAATTAGAGAGAGTCATGTTTAAAAACTCTACAGTTTTTGTTTTTTCTAATTTTACATTTAAATATTTTTTAATATTATTTCTAAAAAACCCAAGTCTTACTTTATCGCCAGGCCTTTTGCTTTCAAGATATCCAGTCAAATCTGAAAACTTTTTAATTTTTATTTCATCTACCGAAATTAAAATATCACCTTCTTTAATTCCGGCATTAAAAGCNCCCATGTTTTCTAATACTTTGCTAACATAAAAGCCCTCTGATTGTTGAATTTTATTTTCTTTTATGAATTTTTCAAATTCTGGAGAAATAGCAAATCCCTGNACACCTAACATACCNTTTTGATTTGTTCCAAACTCGATTATATCCTCGAAAACTTTTCTTGCTATATTACTTGGNACNGCAAAAGAGTAACCTTCAAAACCTCCTGAAATGGTTGNAATTGCAGTATTAATTCCNATTAGTTCACCATTTANATTNACCAATGCACCGCCACTGTTACCTTGNTTTACAGCTGCGTCTGTTTGAATAAAAGACTGATTNCTTCTNTCAAGTNTATTNAAATCNCTAGATTTNGCGCTAATTATTCCAGCAGTAACTGTAGAATTTAAGTTGAATGGATTTCCAATAGCAAGTACCCATTCACCAATTTTTGTATTATCAGAATCTGCAAAATAAAGATATGGAAGAAGCTTTTTTGTTTCAATTTTTAGAACTGCAATGTCTGTATATGGATCTGTACCCACAAGTTTTGCTTCGTACCTTATATTATCATTAGTTGTAACTTCAATTTTAGTTGCATCCTCAATAACATGATTGTTAGTTATGATAAAACCATCAGGTGATACAATTACTCCAGAACCAGTCCCAATTCTATTTTGTGGGCTTCTATTTCTTCCATAAAAATAATCCAAATAAGAAAAATCATCTGAAACAATTGAA
>PBVB01000024.1 GCA_002728075.1 Flavobacteriaceae bacterium | reverse complement strand
TTTGACTTAATGTATCATGAACTAGGTCANGATGCATTAAATTTNAAACATGTTTGNAATAGATACGANATNATGTANACNTCCAATAGTGAATTTAATGAAAGCTGTAGAGAAAATCTNAATTTAGTAGTACCGGACTCACTAGACCCNCAAAAATANTATGGATTCAAAAAGGCCTCGAGTAGNATGTTTCTAGGAGTTAACCAAGTAAACTTTGACTGTGANGCNGATAAAACAAGATATAATATTNTTGTTGANTAGAAATATTTTATTTTTAATTAATCTNAATANAAATTATTGATTAACAGTTATTTATATTTATTCTAAACGTAATTNAACTTAGATTTGTTTAAAATTTTAATTATGGAAGTTAAATCAATAACGTCTTGTTTAAATTGTGAAAATATAACCTCTACTTTTGATTGTTCAAAACATAATATAGAAGTAGATGTAGATAAAGTATGTTCTGATCATGTTTTTAAACAAGCTCTAACGAAAAATTCAAATTGTTCTAATTGTAAAAACTTCAATACCCAAAGTTGTCCAAATCCTAATTTAGCTGCAGAGGGAATGTTGTGTTTTTCCTGGGCATAATTTTGTAATACCTTCAGTTTTAGGTGTAAGAAAATCTTTATAAGGGTATTCCTGTTTTTCTATTTTTTATAATTGGTCAAATAAATTCAAAATAGTTTGGGGGAATACCCCCTTGATTATTGTTTCCTATATATCATAGTTATTTATTATTTAGAATAATTCTAAATAATTTGTTTAGTAAAATATTTTACAATATATTCACATCGAATTTATTTAGACTAATTATAAATAACATAAAATGAGAAACATGACCATAATGTTAATCTCCATTCTGACATTTTTAAATTGTACAAAAACAGAGGAGGTTATTGTAAAAGAATACGTAGACTTTCCAGTGGAAGTCGAAGTAGAAAAAATAGTTACAAATACAGTCACTGAGACTGTAAATGTGCTTTTCCCACCAGAAGATTACGGTTTTACTAGAAAAGGTAAATCAACTGTATTTTATACTGGACAGACTACAAGATTAGATCAAGCTACTGAGTTAAAAAAAGATATGAATGATGCAGCAAGCACTAAAACTCTACTTGATAATATGTTCAATAATGGATCTGGATTTACAGACTCTTCCTTAGATGGATCTAAAAAGTGTGGTAATAAAACCGCTGCTTCTCCAATAGCGTCGGCTACGGTTAAACCACTTTTTGACTCATGGATTACGGAATTTACCGAAGTGGTTGCGCCAGCTGTTAACAGCGGTACTACCGCGTCTGCTGGTGTTGCCGGCTCTTACACAGAGTCCGATGGTTCAAGAACTGTCAAAATAAACGGCAAAGGTTTTGAATTCAACCAGGTTTTTTCAAAAGGTTTAATTGGAGCCCTACAGGTTGATCAAATTATTAACCAATACTTATCCGTTGGAAAATTGGACAGCGGTACCGCTAGAGAGGATAACGATAATGGAGTATACGGCTATGCTCTTCCAGGTGAAACTGAATTAACAATTACTAAAATGGAACATTACTGGGACGAGGGTTTTGGATATCTTCAAGGACTAGACAATCAATTTGTTCCTGGTTTAGCTGACGGAGGAGATAGAGCTCACTTAAATTATTATCTTAATAAGATTAATAGCCAAGGAAATGAGGACGGTATCACTAAAAAAATCTACGATGCTTTTACCCTTGGTAGAGCTGCTATTGTAGCAAAAGATTACGATGAAAGAGATAAGCAAGCAGCTATTGTAGCAGCTGAGATTTCCAAGGTTGTTGGATACAAAGCATTCTACTACATTGAAAAAGGTTCTGGGTATATTAGCGAAGGTAAATGGGCTGCTGCCCACCACGCACTTTCAGAGGCTTATGGGTTTATTTTAGGTATGCAATTTACAAAAGCTGCTGATGGCGAACCGTATATGACCAATGGTGAAGTTAACACAATGCTTGACGCACTTGCAGCTGGAAATGGTTTCTGGGATAGAACGCCTGCGGAACTAGATGATATGGCAGCTCAACTTAAAACAGCAACTGGTTTAAGTTCTCCATAAAAATTTAAAATCAAATATGTTTTTAAAACTCTATATTCTAACTATAAACAAATGCCTTTATTGCATATTTTGATTTGAGAAGACAATCGGTGGCCATCTTACCCACCGATTGTTTTATTTAATAAAAATTTAAAAGTGAAGAAATGAGATTAAAAATTTTATTAAAAACAGCATTGTTAGCTCTCTTTATAGGCTGTTCTGGTAGTGACAGCGCTGAGGAGATTTCAAATAATTCACTAGTAATAATTAACAATAACACCACATCGAACACATCAAGTTCTACAACTAGTTCTGAAACTACATCAACAGCTCCCGCAGAGTTTGACAGAGGAGCTATGCTAGCTTTTTGGGCAGATAAAATTATCATCCCTTCTTTAGAAAATTTTAATGAAAGTTTATTTCAACTTTTGGAGGCCACGAATTCATTTATTGACAATCCAGACCAAGAAAAATTATCACAGCTTAGAGACAAATGGCTTATAGCTTATAAAGCATGGCAGTTTGTCGAAATGTTTGATATCGGGAAAGCTGAAGAAATTTATTTCAAAAACAGATTAAATTTATATCCTGCAAACAAAGACAGAATTGACTCTAACATAGATAGTGGTTCTTATGATCTAGAAAAACCAGAAAATTTTACCTCTCAAGGATTTGCAACACTTGATTATTTATTATTTGGCATAGGGGAAAATGACGATAGTATAGTTTCTAAATATTTAGTTTCCGAAAGTCTTCATTCAAAATACCTAAAAGACATAGTTTCTAAAGCCGTCGAATTAACAAATATTGTAAAAGTAGATTGGGAAGAAGGCTATAGGAATACATTCGTTGAATTAACCGATAACACAGCTACCTCAAGTATAAATAAACTAACAAATGATTTTATTTTCTACTATGAGAAGGGGTTTAGAGCTAACAAAATAGGGATACCAGCTGGGGTATTTTCCGGTTCTCCACTTCCAGATAGAGTTGAGGCATATTATGGGAGAGTATATTCGAAATCCTTAGCAATCGAAGCTGCTAATGCTGTTGATAATTTTTTCAATGGCAGGTCNTACAGCGATAATGAAGATGTTGGATTAAGTCTAAAATCNTATNTNGACTTTGTTGAAGGAGANAGNGTTTCNANTAAATTAAGTGATGAAATTGATGCTCAGATNGCAGCTTCAATTGAAAGTATCAGTTCTTTGAAAGAAAATTTTGTTGACCAAGTAAATGAAAATAACATCGAAATGCTTAGGACATATGATGTTATTCAAGCAGGTGTTGTAATGCTGAAAGTCGATATGCTTCAAAAATTAAANATTANTGTTGACTACGTTGATGCAGATGGAGATTGATTTAATGATGAAAAATGTNTTTATCCTTGANAAGAAATTGGATTTATAAATTACNTNNATNANNAAAANGNNGACCCTTCCCCNTTAGCAGTCTTTAGGATTGGTTTTGGANTAATGATGGCCATNTCGATTGTTAGATTTTGGTCATATGGATGGATTGAGCTCTTATACTTAAATCCTAAATTTCATTTTAAATACTATGGTTTTGAATGGGTTAAAGTTTTTGGAAATTTAACTTATTTGATTTTTTTATTGTGTTTTATTTCGGCCGTTTTTGTAGCAATTGGATACAGATATAAACTATCAATCATTACTTTTTTCCTCACCTTTACCTACATAGAACTGATGGATAAAACAACCTATCTAAACCATTATTATTTTATAAGCAGTTTATCTTTTTTGATGTGCTTTCTCCCTGCGGGAAAATATTTTTCCCTTGATAATTACTTTTCAAAAAAAACTTACAGAACTATTCCAAAGTGGTCCATAGATAGTTTAAAGTTATTTATATGTCTTATCTATTTTTTTGCTGGAATTGCAAAATTGAATTCGGATTGGCTATTCGAGGCTCAGCCAATCTCTATATGGTTCAAATCAAAATATGATCTCCCTATTATAGGTGAAAACTTAATGCAATTCCCTTGGTTTCACTTCCTTGTTAGCTGGTGTGGAATGCTATATGATATTTTTATTCCATTCTTACTGCTGTACTCAAGAACCAGAATTTTGGCCTTCATTTTTGTGATCATATTTCATGTACTTACTAAAATATTTTTTCCTCCTATAGGAATGTTTCCTTTTATTATGATTGTATCAGCTTTAATTTTCTTCTCACCTAAATTTCATAACAAAATAATATCAAAATTGAGAAGACTTTTATTTGTTAAATCCTCCAATTTAAAAGAATTAAATTTGAAATCATCCAACTACGCTTTGGTGATAGTTATTTTGTTTTTAATTATTCAAACTTTACTGCCTTTAAGACACATTCTATATCCTGGGGAGTTGTTTTGGAATGAGGAGGGTTATAGATTTTCATGGAGAGTAATGCTAATGGAAAAGCGGGGATATTCAACTTTTAAAATTGAAGATAGTGTGACTAAAAAGTTTTTCTATGTTGATAACCAAGACTTTCTTACACCCTTTCAAGAAAAACAAATGAGCTTTCAGCCAGATTTTATTTTGGAGTATGCTCATTTCCTAGGAGACCATTTTAAAAACCAGGGTCATAAAAATTTAAAGGTATATGTAGACAGTTTTGTTGCCTTAAATGGTAGGCCTAGTCAAAGGTTTGTGGACCCGTCAGTTGACTTATACCAAATAGAAGAGTCTTTTAAACATAAAAATTGGATTATCCCTTTTAAGCATGAAATCAAGGGTTTTTAATATTATAATATTTATGTTTTGGATAAATGGTTACGCTCAATTCCAAGTTAATTGCGTTGTCAAAACCGAAGGAGATAATGTTCTCGAGACAAAATTTGTCGATGTCTTCGATCGTGATCAAGGATTTATTAAAAAAGCTCCTATTGGAGAAGAGTTTTCGTTTGAAATTGATAAAGAAAGTATCTCGCTTGTTTTTTTAGCAGAGGGATTTGAAATTTTTGAACAACAATTAGATGTTTCTATAGATAAGGAAGTTTTGATTATCCTCAAACCCTTAGTAGAGGGCTTGTCAGAAGTAGTAATTAGTGCAAAAAAAAGGG
>PBVB01000023.1 GCA_002728075.1 Flavobacteriaceae bacterium | reverse complement strand
TTAATGCTTTTGTGAATGATGGCATAATTATTACAAAACCAATTAATTTATTTGATTGATCAGATACACACTTTATGTATTCTGGATGTGCATATTTCAAATATTTTTCTTTATAATAGTTTATTTGATATTTTTGGATGGGCACAAAAGTTTGAAGGTTTGAATATGTTTTTTCAATTAGCTGAAACATCTCATCAACATAAGGTTCTATCTCAATATTTTTCTTAAAGTGCAATACTTTTAAATTGTATTTTTCGATGATTAATTTTCCAAATTTTCTAACTTTTTCTGGAGAGTTTTTGAAATCAGGTATTTTAATTTCAAACTCTATCCATTGAGCTAACTTTTTCATTTTGAGTTTCTCCATGTGAGCAGGGTAGTAAGGGTAATTATAATTTGTTATAATAGTATTCATTTTGTCATACCCCATAACTAGCATTCCTGCCTTGTCCATATTAGAAAACCCCACTGGCCCTTCAATAAAATCCATTTTTCTAGACTTTCCAAATTCCTTTACCTTTTCTATTAAGACTTTACTTACTTCAAAATCATCAACAACATCAAACCATCCAAACCTTACCTTATTCTTTTTTAATTTGTTAACCTCAATCCAATTGACTATCGCCGCTACTCTTCCTACTATCTTTTTTCCCCTATAAGCTAAGAATAAAGAAACGTCAGATGTTTTAAATGCAGGATTAGTTTCTTTATTTAAAAAAAACAATTCTTCATTTTTAATGGGAGGTACCCAAAAAGGACTTTTTTCATAAAGCTTAAACTGAAAATCAACAAATGCTTTGAGTTCTGATTTTTTCTTTACTTCAATAATTTCAATCATTTTTTGGTTTCTTCCTTGCTTTTTTATTTCTTTTTTTATCTGCTTTCTGTGCTTTTTTGGCACCTTTCATATACATTCTTTCCTCTTTTTTCATCAACTTTTCTTCTAATTTTACCTCAGGATCAACATCTTTATGGAAATCCAACCTATAAGAAGCACCTACATTAAAAAAAAAGATTGATGGAGAATTTTTAGTATTAAATCCAAGTGTTGCTTCGAACTGCAAATCATCACTAAAGAGATATGCTGCTCCAGTTCTAAAAATTTGATCTTTATATAAATCACTTGAAAAGTTTTGAGTTTCAATATATGTAGACCATTTTTCGTTAATTGTATGTGTTAATGAAAGTATATAGCTGAATTCAGGAAAATCAGAGGAGATTCTATTATAAATAAAATTAGTCACTAATACCCATCTTCCAAAAAAATGAGATTGAGTTGCTAAGATGGCCTTTCCTGTAAAACTGGGTTCAATAGAATCATCTCTTGGAATTCCAAAAAACAATGGTGCTCTAAGTTCATCAAAAACATTCCCGTAAGGGAAAGGAGATTCTTTTTCTAAAATAAAATTTCCACCAAGAGTAAGAGAAACAGCTGGTATTAGATCTCTTAATTTGAAGCCATTATTTGCCTTCCAACTATAAACGTTTACTTCCCTTTCTTTTTTAAATGGATCATAAACTAAATATTTAATTCCTAAAAAATTATTTAAAAATCCCTGTCTTTTAGACTCCACAGATGGATTAATCAATAGGTTATCAAGTTTATCGAACTGGTAAATACCATCATACGTTAATTCTATCTTTTCAGATAATAAACCATATCTAATTGATAGAAAAAGGAGACTTGCATTGACTTTAGAGTTGTTATAACTTCTGTGCTTATATGTTCTTACTTCACTGCCACCCTCAAATTGAACAACATTTTTTCCTACTGAAAATGCTCCGATTGATGCTCCTGGTCTATTTGAATTAATTTGATCTGTATATTGTCCATGTGAAACAAAAAAACCAAACATTGTAATCGAAATAGAAAGATAGCATCTCATTAAAGAAAAATAATTCTTAAAAATAAAAACTAAAGATGATTTAATGAATAACTTTCTTGTTTAATTATTTGCAATTTTAATTTTACCTATATTGAATAAATTCCTTTATAATAAAAATTAATGAAGAAGATTTTAAATTCTGAAATTCTGTCACATTTCATTTATATTTCTTCATTTTCAATTTTATCTCTTTTTGTCTTTTATCCAGTTCTACAAGGGAAGAAAATAATGCAATCTGACACCCAACAGTATCTTGCAATGTCTAAACAATTACAAGATTATAGAATAGATAACGATGAAGAATTATATTGGATTGATAATGCCTACTGCGGCATGCCTACTTATCAATTAGGAGCCAAGTATCCATTCGATATACTTACTCCTATTCACAAAATCTTAAAATTTTTGCCACACCCTTCATATATGATTTTTATTTATATGCTAGGATTTTATGTTTTTATTTTAAGTTTAGGATTTAAAAATAGATTTGCTTTTTTCGGTGCCATATGCTATGGTCTTTCCACATATTTATTGATAATTATTCAAGTAGGTCATAACACAAAGGCAATTGCACTTGGATATTTACCATTCGTATTTGCCTCATTAAATTACATTTTTAAAAATAAGTCAATTTGGCCCGTAATCTTTATGTCACTGCTCACGGCACTTGAGATTAGGGCTAATCACTATCAAATTACTTATTACATGTTTATTTTGATTGGAATTTTTATGAGTTTTAAACTTTTCAAATCATTAAAAGACAAAGAATTAAAATATTTTGGATTTAAAACCATGAAAATTTTTTTTTCAATTTTGATTGCTCTTGGGCTTAATGCCACAAGTTTATTTTCAACATACGAATACTCCAAGTATAGTACAAGAGGTAAAAGTGATATAAGAATTGATGAAAGTGGTAGAGTATTAGAAACTAATGANGGTCTTTCGTACGAATACATTACCCAGTTTAGTATGGGTATTTTCGAAAGTTTTAATATTATTATACCAAGGATTAGTGGAGGGTCCTCTTCTGAAGATTTAGGAGCAGATTCTAATTTTTACAAAGAAATTAGAAATTTAGGTTTGTCACCTTCTCAATCATCAATTTTTTCAAGTAATGTTCCTACNTATTGGGGCGATCAACCAATTCTTGAAGCACCACCATATGTTGGAATAACAGTAGTTTTTNTCTCCTTTTTTACAATATTTATTTCTTCGATTCGAAAAAAATACNNTTGGATATACATGGGTATTGTTTTNTCTCTTCTTTTATCATGGGGAAAAAACTTTGATTTNTTNACCAAAATTTTCTTTGAATACTTTCCTTTATATAATAAGTTTAGAGCTGTTTCTTCCATACAAATCATATTAGAATTTTGTTTTCCCGTTCTCGCTACAATTGGTTTGTATACTTTTTTTAAAATACCAAGAAATAAATCTTTTCCTGCTTTAATTAAAACCTTTTTATCGTTTTTAATTGCATTAGCGATAATTTATCTTCTATCATTCACTTTAAGTTTTTCTAGCTCAATGGACACCTATTATGGAGAAATTTTTGGTCCTGAGATAATGCAATTGATAAAAAAAGCCAGGTTAGATATTTATAAAAATGATGTTTTAAGAGGTATTTTTTTGATTACTATAGTTTTTGCAACTTTTTTATTGTTTTTAAAGAATAAGATAAGTGAAAGATTGACTTTTATTCTAATCTTAAGTTTTGTTTTTTTTGATTTAATTGATATTAGTAATAGATATCTAGACAGAGATTTATTTCTAAAGCCAAGTAGGATAAATAGATTCTATAATGAAAATAGTGCAGATAAACAAATATCAAAAGATACTTCCCACTTTCGAGTCTTTCAACCCAATTCTACAATGCAAAACGCTAGAGCATCTTTTTTTCATAATTCTGTTGGAGGTTATCATGGCGCAAAACCCAGGAGATTAGAGCAGTTTTATAAATTATTTTTAAAAAGTAAAAAAACTTCACTTTTGGATATTTTAAATGTAAAATACGTTATAGAAGAAAAAGAGGGTAGTGTAAATGCAATTGAAAATCCTAACAATCTAGGTATCGCGTGGTTTGTTGAAAAAATTATTTTTGAGGAAAACCCCGATAGTATTTACATGAATCTCTTAAAATTTGATTTGAGAAAAACAGCAATAATAGAGAACAAAAAGCATGACATTACAAGTTATTCTAATGAAAGAAGAATTTCTCAAATTGAACTTTTGAAAAATAAGCCTAACGAAAAAATTTATAATATAAATTCTAATAACTCTGGATTTGTCGTTTTTTCAGAAATGTTTTATCCGGGATGGAAGGCTGAAATAAATAATAGGGAAGTAGAGCTATATAAAGTTAATTTTATTTTAAGAGGATTATTTGTTCCAAAAGGAGATAATAAAATTAAATTTTATTTTGAACCAACTTCAATAAAATACGGTAGTATAGTTCAAATTTTATCAATAATTATATTGNTAGCGGTAATTTTTTATTCATCAAAAAAATTAATTTTGAATAGAAATAGAATTACCTCATGAGTTTAATTGTAAAACAATCATTTTCAAATATTATTATCATTCTATTTGCATTTACACTTGGTGCCTTAAATACCCTTTTCTTTTATCCAAGTATAATAGGAGCCGAATTCTATGGGATTATTTTAATCCTTTTAGCTCAATCAAATATAATTCAACCTATTTTTTCTTTCGGTCTTCAGCATAGTGTCATTAAATTTTTTTCATCTGTAAACTCAAAAAAAGAAAAAGATCAAATATTANTTNTATCATTAATTTTTCCTCTTGTTATCATTNTTCCACTTTCTATATTATTCATATTGAATTATAATTTTATTGGAAACTACTTATCTACAGAAAACCCTGAAATNAAAAACTATATTTACATTATTATTTCAATAGCAATTTCAACTGCTTATTTNGAAATTTTTTATAGTTGGTGTAAGGTTCAAAAGAAAACTGTATTTGGGAATTTTTTGAAAGAGTTTTATCAAAGATTATTGATTACGATTNTACTTTTTCTTTACTTATTTAATCTAATNAATTTTAAATATTTCACTTATTTATTGATTTTTGGCTATTACCTTAGATTGATTATTATTATTANTTATAGTCTATCAATTTATAGACCTGATTTTAAAATAGGAATGCCTTTCAATATAAGAGAGATTTTATACTATAGTCTTTTAATTTTTTTATCAGGTTTTGGGGCAAGCATTATAATCGATGTGGATGCGGCAATGCTTGGAAAACTTGTTCAAGACGAATTAGTAGCTTACTATAAAGTTGCAATTTTTATAGCTGCAATAATTGATGCTCCATCAAGAGCACTTTTCCAAATTTTAAATCCAATGGTTGCAGAGACANTAAATAAAGGNAACATTCCAGAATTGGAAAGACTATATAAAAAAAGCTCATCAAATTTATTGTTAATATCTGGTTTTATTTCTGTTTTAATTTGCTCCAACATTGAAGATATATATGATATAATATACTCTCTTAATTTTGATAATGGATTTAGACTCGCAATACCAGTTGTATTTTACATATCTATATCCAAATTATCCAGTTCTTTAGTTGGTTGTGTTAATAGCATAATTACAAATTCAAAATATTATTACACAGTACCATTATTTTCCATTTCCTCTGCTATTGGGGTAATTTTTCTTAATATTCTTTTAATAAATAAAATTGGTTTTACTGGTGCAGCTATATCGACTATGATTATTATAGTCATGTTTAATGTTTTAAAAATAATTTTTGTAATGCTGAAATTTAAAATTCAGCCATTTTCAAAAAAGACAATTTTAATATCAGTTCTTATTATAACAACAAATCTTCTATTCTATAATTTAAATTTCACAGCTATTTTTTTTATTAATTTAATAATTAAGTCCCTANTAATATTAATCACATATTTTTCAATTTCTTATTTCTTGAATTTGTCTGATGATTTAAACTCATTTTTAAAAATCAGTAGAAAATAAAAATGAAAAGATATTAACTAATAATCTAAATTAATTTTTCTTTTAAGAATCTACCTGTGTGCGAGTCATTGATTTTTACAATTTCTTCTGGAGTTCCGGAGGCTACAAGCTTTCCTCCATCTATTCCTGCGTTTGGACCGAGGTCAATAATATAATCAGCACATTTAATCATATCTAGATTGTGTTCAACTACAATTACNGAGTGTCCATTTTCTATCAAAAGAAATAATGATTTAATTAAATAATTTATATCATGAAAGTGAAGCCCCGTNGTTGGTTCATCAAATATGAAAAGAATTTTATTTTTATTATCTCCTTTACCAATAAATGAAGCAAGTTTAATCCTTTGCGCCTCACCACCGGATATGTTACTTGAAGATTGGCCTAAAGTTATATAACCTAGTCCTACTTTTTTTAAAGGCATTAATTTGTTTATTAATTTAGATTCACCATTTTTTTCAAAAAAACTTATTGCTTCATCTAATGTCATTTTGAGAATTTCATCTATTGATTTATCGTCAAATTTTACTTGGAGAATTTCTTTTTTAAATCTTTTTCCATCGCATTCATCACATTTTAATACTACATCAGCCATAAATTGCATTTCTATTATAATTACACCTTCTCCTTTACATTTATCACATCTNCCTCCATCAACATTAAATGAAAAATGTTTTGGTTTGTAATTCCTATTTTTTGCTANTGATTGTTTTGAATAAAGTTGTCTAATNTCGTCATAGGCTTTGACATAGGTAACCGGATTGGATCTTGATGATCTACCAATTGGATTCTGATCAATATATTCAATTTGGTTTATTAGATTCAAATCTCCTGCTAGAGATTTAAACTCACCACTCTTTTCCTTATAAATATCAAAATTTTTAAGAATTGCTGGGTAAAGAATTTTTTTAACAAGAGTACTTTTTCCACTTCCTGAGACTCCTGTAACAGCAACCATCATGTTTAAAGGAAATTCAATGTCAATATTTTTAAGATTGTTTTCTCTAGCTCCTTTTAAGATAATTTTATGATTTATTTTTTTTCTATTTTTTGGGTATACTATTTTTTTTTCAGAATTAAGATACATCCCAGTAATTGATTGGTTACACTTTATGATATCTTCATATTTTCCATTCACAACAATTTCACCTCCATTGATACCCGCATAAGGTCCCAAATCTATAATTTCGTCAGCCTCTTTCATTATNCCTTCATCATGTTCAACAACAATAACGGTATTTCCTAAATTTTTTAATTTTTTTAAAATTTTAATTAGTTTTTTATTATCGATTGAGTGGAGTCCAATACTTGGCTCATCCAAAATATACATAGCTCCAACTAAACTACTTCCTAAAGATGTAGCTAAATTAATTCTTTGAGATTCTCCTCCCGAAAGTGAATTAGACCTTCTATTCAATGTCAAATAACCTAAACCAACATCTCGCATGAATGATATTCTAGATTTAATTTCAAGGAGAATATTTTCTGCAATTTCTTTTTTTTCATTCACAACCTTAAAATCATNAAAGAATCTTGCAAGTTCATTAATACTAAGATTTAGAAGTTGAGGAATACTTTTATTATTTATTTTTACATTTTCAGTTTCTTTTCTAAGTCTNGAACCTTTGCATTCGCTGCATTCAGTTTTTCCCCTATATCTTGATAATAAAACTCGATTTTGTATCTTATAAGTTTTTGATTCTATTTTTTTAAAGAAGAAATTTAGTCCTTTGAAGTATTCGTTACCTTCCCAGATTAATTCTTTTTGTTTTGCATCAAGCTTATAGAAAGGGACATGAATTGGTAGAGAAAATTTATGAGAATTATTTATTAGATCATTAAAATATTTTTTAAATGAATTTCCATTCCATGGAACTATTGCCCCCTCAAATATTGATAAATTTTTATTAGGTACAACAAGGTCTAAATCAATACCAATTATATTTCCATATCCCTGACATTTCTTACAGGCTCCATATGGGTTATTAAAACTAAAAAAATGTTCATTTGGTTCTGGAAAAATAATCCCATCTCTTTCAAAATTANTTGAAAAGCATACTTTTTNGCCGTCCTCAAGATTAATTAAATTACATCTTCCATTTCCNTCAAAAAATGCAATTTCAATAGAATCTGCTAGATTAGATATTTCGTTTTTATTTTTAGTTAATATTATNCTTTCAATTACTAACTCAAAATTTTCAAAATTTTCCTCATCAATTTCACTTAACTTAATAATTTCATTATTCAAGTAACCCATTGCAAACCCTTGTGACAATAATTTTTTAACATAATTGGATTTGTTATTTTCTNAAATTTTTGGTNTGCATGTAATAATATATTTAGACCTAATTGGTTGAGATTTTAAATAATCTAAAACATCATTTACAGAATCTTTTTTTACAATTTTATTTGACTTTGGAGAAAATGTTTCTCCGATTCTAGCGTACAAAAGTCTTATGTAATCAAATAATTCTGTTTTAGTNCCAACNGTTGATCTTGGGTTTGTAGAATTAATTTTTTGTTCAACCGCGATGGCTGGTGATATTCCATCAATCTTGTCTACTAGAGGTTTGTTGATTTTACCCATAAATTGCCTTGCGTAAGAGGATAGACTTTCAATGTACTTTCTCTGGCCTTCAGCATAAAGGGTATCAAAAGCCAAAGTTGTTTTACCTGAACCCGAAAGCCCTGTAATTACTGTGAGNGTGTTTCTTTTTATGTTTAAGTTAATATTCTTTAAGTTATTTAGCCTNGCTCCTCGTATTTCAATGTATTTATTAATGTTATTGTTTTTAACTTTTTTCATTATACATTACTAAAGAATTTCTTTTAAATAAAGATAAANTAGAATAAATTAAAAATTAAAAATTATTTTATATCTTTGAAANAAATNTCTGCCTATACACAATTCTACTTTTTAATCTTAATGTTTAAAGTTAGTGTATGGATAATTCTAAATTACTTGACGACGCACAATTAGTTAGTAACTACATAGGTGGTTGTGAAAAATCACTTGAAGTTTTAATTAACAAACATAAATACAAATTATATAATTTTATTTATTCAAAGGTCTTAAATAAAGATAATGCGGAAGACTTGTTTCAGGAGACCTTTATTAAAGTAATCAAAACACTTAAACGAGGAGTATATAATGAAGAGGGTAAATTTCTTCCATGGGTAATGAGAATAGCTCATAATTTAGTTATTGACTTCTTTAGAAAAAACAAAAGGTTTCCCTCCTTTGATAAAAATGATAACTTTGATATATTCCAATTAATCAAAGACGAAAACCCATCAATAGAGCGACACTTAATTGATAAACAGATATTGGATGANTTACAAAAAATAATTATAAAATTACCTCAAGATCAAAGGGAGGTTATAGATTTAAGGCTCTATAAAGAAATGAGTTTTAAAGAAATTTCTGAAGCTACAGGAGTGAGTATAAATACTGCACTTGGTAGGATGAGATATGCAATTATTAATTTAAGAAAGTTGATAATTGAAAATAAAATAACATTGTCAGCATAATATAATTTTTATCGCTTTTTTACGTTTATCTATAAAGTGTATTAAAATTTGGATAAAAGTAAGTCAAAAAATATTGGTCCTAGCGACATCACAATAAAGCGCATTCTAGCTTTTTCAAAAGCATTATCTGTAAATAAATCAAAAAAACAGAAAAAAAAGTAAGTTTATTTTTAGGTCATTTTTTTTAAAAATGATTTTCTTCCTACTTTCATAGTAATAAAATCTTTTTCTTTGGACCAACCCCTTGCCGGAGAATATTCTCTTCCATAATATATAATTTGTAAATGAAGATCATTCCATTTATTTTTTGGAAACAGTCTTTTTGCATCACGCTCTGTAATTTTAACATTTTTNCCGTTAGATAATCCCCATCTGTACATTAATCTATGAATATGAGTATCGACTGGGAATGTTTGAAAACCAAATCCTTGCGACATTACAACGCTTGCTGTTTTATGACCAACTCCAGGGAGCTCCTCCAATTCCTCAAATGTCCTTGGCACCTTACCACTGTATTTATCAATGAGAATTTTTGACAGTTTGTGTATAGCTAAGGACTTAGAAGGAGATAATCCAATTGGTCTTATAATTTCTCTTATTTCACTTATAGACAATTTTACCATTTCTTGTGGATTACTTGCCCTACCAAATAGTGNTGGTGTTGTTTNGTTTACTCTCTTGTCTGTACTTTGGGCTGAGAGTAATACTGCGATTAACAAAGTATACTCATCTTTATGATTTAATGGGACAGGTGTCTTTGGGTATAATTTATTTAAGTTTTTAATTATAAAATTTATTTTTTCTTTTTTGGTCACTATTTTTGGGTTAAAATTTATTAAAATGAATACTTTANAAAAGGGNGATAAGTTACCAANTTTTGTNTTAAAAGACCAAAATGGNATTGAACACAAAAGTACTGACTACTTAGGAAAAAAAATNATTATTTTTTTCTATCCAAGGGCAAATACACCAGGATGCACAGCAGAGGTTTGTGATTTAAGAGATAATTATGAANTTCTTAAGGNAAAAGGCTANAATNTANTTGGGGTAAGTGGNGATAATGAAAAAAATCAGTTAAAGTTTCATCAAAAATTTGAACTTCCATTTCCTTTACTAGCGGATGTTGATAANGAATTAANAAAATCATTTGGNGTTTGGGGTAAAAAAAAATTTATGGGTANAGAATATGANGGNATTCACAGAATGACATTTATAATTAACGAAAAAGGGATAATTGNNTNTGTTTTNGATAAAGTAAAAACTAAGGAACACTCAAGTCAAATATTAGNTGTNATTTAAAGCCAAACATTTTGTTTTGTTTTATTATTTTTGGTATTCCTTTAGGTAAATAACCTTCCCATTTATCATTTTTCTCTTTAATCATTTTTAAGACCTTCCTTGAAAAAATATCTAAATATTTTATTTCAAAATCATTTATGTCAATAATTTTTCCATTGTACTTAAAAAATTTGTAAAACTCTTTCATTCTATTNTCAAGTTTTAGATTTTCACTATTTATGATATTTCCGTTTTCNCCTTTGTTTGGATACAAATAAATTTTTAAATTATTGTGAAACATTTTTCCAAANGCTTCTAAAATCCCACCATCAAGGTCTTCATAGTANTGTTCGTCAAAAACTTGAATTAAATTATTTACACCCATNCACAATCCAAGTTGTTTTTGAGTATACTTNGATAGATAATCGACTAATTTATAATATTCCTTAAANTTNGAAATCATAACAGTGTGGCCCATTGAGCATAATAATTTAGCTCTATCCATAAAATCAATTTCATCGATTTCCCCCTCTGACAATAAGTTGGATAAGGTAATTTCAAAAATTACTAGATTTTTTTCCTTTTTGACTAGTGGTTCTTTAAGAAAAGCATCTAGAGATTTTTCGTACATGTCGATATTTACCTTAGTAACGGGTCTAAAACTTCCTCTAATTGTCAAGATGTTTTTTTTGTATAATTCGGCAGCAGGAAGAATATTATTTCCTTCGTTGTTAAACATAACGGCTTGAGTCATACCGTTTTTTATTAATTGTAAACTCATTAATCTATTATCAATTTCTTTAAAAAGAGGTCCTTTGAAATTGATGGTGTCTATTTCAATNGCATCTTTATCAATGTGATCATATAAATATTTTAAAAGTTTTTTTGGCTCACTATTCTTNTAGAANGCTCCATATATAAGATTTACTCCCATTATACCCAATACTTCTTGTTGCAACCTAGCCTCTGTCTGATGAAATCTTATGTGAAGTGTGATTTCACTATACTCCTCTGAAGGTTCAGTTTGAAACCGAATACCCATCCATCCATGACCTTTAAATTTTTTTGCAAAATCTATTGTAGCTACGGTATTTGCATATGTAAAAAACATTTTTTGAGGATTTTTTTTTCTTATCCTTGTTTCTAGAAGCTCAATTTCGTGATCTAACATTTTATCTACTCTGCTTTCAGTTACATAGCGTTTATCATTTTCTTCACCATAAATGTTATCACTAAATGTTTTNTCGTAAGCTGATATTGTTTTAGCAATNGTCCCGGAAGCACCTCCTATCCTAAAAAATTGTCTTGCAACCTCCTGTCCAGCTCCAATTTCAGCAAAAGTTCCATAAATAAAGCTATTTAAGTTAATTCTTAAAGCTTTTGCCTCAGTCGATGGCCTATTTTCAATTTCTATTTCGCCTGGTAAACTCATTATTTTTCAAATCTACAAAGATTGTAGAATTTATATACAAAGTTTACCTTTGAATTAGTGATAGAAATAATTTTTTTAGGTACAGGCACATCACAAGGTATTCCGATAATCGGAAGTACACATCCTGTATGTCAAAGTCAAAATCCAAAAGATAAAAGATTGAGAGCTTCTCTTGCTATCAAGTGGAATAGATTTTTTTTTGTTATAGATTGTGGTCCAGATTTTAGGCAACAAATGCTAAATTGTGGTACCAAAAAGCTAGACGGTATTTTATATACTCACGAACATGCTGACCATACAGCAGGATTAGATGACATACGCCCTTTTTATTTTAGGCAGGGCGAGATTAATTTAATCCTCACAAAAAAAGTATTAAGTTTTTTAAAAAAACGGTTTGANTATATATTCGAAAGTTATAACAAATACCCTGGTGCTCCATCAGTCAAAGTAAAAATTATAAATAAAAATAAAAAATTCATTCTAGGCAATAAANAGATCATTCCTGTAGAGGTGTTGCATGGTCAATTACCTATAATTGGATATAGAATAGACAATTTTGCGTATCTAACTGATGTAAAGTCAATATCCAATACTGAAATTTTGAAATTAAAAAATTTGGATGTTTTAGTTATAAACGCCCTAAGAAAGGAAGAACATCATTCGCATTTAAATCTAGATGAGGCCTTGTCATTATCAAGAAAAATTAATCCTAAAAAAACATATTTAACTCATATTAGCCACCATATGGGTTTTCATGATGAAATTCAAAAAGCGCTTCCAAAAAATATTTATATTGCTTATGATAACCTTTCAATTAGATCAAGTTGATGCAAAATAAGATTTTAGTTTACGTTGTAGTCTTTATGTCTTTAACGTTCATTTTTGTAGGTATTAATTACGTTAAAATATCTAGTTCAAATGAATCAAATTTAAAGANTTTAAATAAAAAAATCGACTCCCTTGAAAACCAGTATAANTTACTTGATAAAAAGTTTAGAGATGAAATATATTTTTCTTTAATCGATAATCAGGAAGCATTAGGATATTTTAATAATGCAAACGTTGACTCACTCGTCTCATATATAAGGGAAGAACTTTATGAAAAAAATTTTAATAAAAATACAGATAATTTTGTTCCATTATCAAATACCAAAAATAAATACTTAATTAATAAAGTTAAAATCCTAAATCACAAATGGATAATTGCTGATTTTTCAAATGGAACTAGGTGGGGCGAAATGTGGATTGAATATTATTTTGATAAAAAAAAAGTAATATTTGATGTTAAAGAATTTTTTCTATACTAAATATTATAAATTCAATTTTTATTAAGCCATTCAATTATGTCTCTTAAATTTTCATTATTGATTTCATGACCGGACCGGTATTCCTTAAACTCAATATTAATATTTTTCTTTAAAAGTTCAATACCTTTTCTGGCCCAACTGATTGGAATTACAGGATCATGAATACCATGGCTACTAAAACAATTTAACTTAAATTTAGAATCCGAATTAGAGTTTGTAATCTCAGAATGGTAAAAACCGCTTAATGGAAGAATATTTTTAATTAAGTGAGGATATTCAATTCCCAAAGACCAACTCAAAATCGCACCCTGGCTAAATCCTAAAAGAGATATTTTTTTATTTTTAAAACCCAAATCTTCCATATGGAGTGAAATGTCATTTAAGATTACATTCTTTGAGTTTATAGCTTCATCTTTATCAATCCATCTGTCAATGCTATTCTCAAAATTGATTGTATACCAAGCGTATGAATTAAATCCTATTATAATTGGTGCCCTTAAGGAAATTACAATATAGTTTGATGGGATAAATTCCTTTAAAGAAAATAAATCTTCTTCATTACTTCCATATCCATGGAGTAAAAAAATTATTTTTAAATCATTTTTAATATGACTTGGTTTATAAATCCGGTATTTGAGTTTTTTACTCAATTCTTGTTGTAGTGAATTTTATTTTCATTAATGCAACCATAGACTTTTCCAATAATTTCAAAATCAATAAAAGCGCAGTTTTTTGAAGTTGAAATAATATTGTCTNTAGAGAATTTATCTCTTTTTGAGGGATCAAAAAAAGTAATACAAGCACTTTCTCCTTTGTCTATTTTTGGAATTTCTAAATTAAAAATATTTCTTCCTTTTGTAAGAAGCTCAACTACTTTTTCTATTGAAAAAATTTTATTCAAAACACCAAACATTGCTTCCAATGAAATTGTACCATATTCTGCAGAATTAAAGTCAACTTGTTTGAGTTCTGAATTGATTGGCTGGTGATGAGAGGTGACAATGTCAATAGTTCCATCNAAAACTCCTTCTTTTAATTTTTTTTGATCCTCNNNACCTCTAATTGGNGGAAATAATTTGTAATTAGAATTGAAACCATCGAGAATTTCATCATTGAAAGCTAAATTGGCAATTGGGACACTTGCGCTAATGTTTAATCCATTTTTTTTTGCATTTCGTATAATTTCAATACTTTCTAAAGAGGAAACATATGGAATGTGAAGTTTTCCTCCTGTATAATTAAGTATACTAATGTCTCTTTGAATTTGAATGGTTTCTGCAATAGATGGAATTGATGATAAGCCTAATTGAGTAGACTTTATTCCTTCGTTTACTAGTCCGTTTAGGTTTAAATACGGATCTCTAGGGGTTGAAATAATCAAACCATCAAAAGTCTGAACATACAGGAGAGCAGATTTTAAAAGATTTGGATTTTTAATTGGNGCTAAAAAATCACCAAAGGCAATAGCTCCACCTTTATGTAAATCAAAANACTCTGTCATTTTTTTTCCTTTTCCATCTATACTAAAGCATGCAATTGGATGAATTTTACAGGGATATTCAGAATCACGAGTCTTTAAAAAACTTAAAATCGAATTATTATCTATTTTAGGGTATGTATTGGGCTGAAGACAGATATCNGTGAANCCACTATAAGAAGCAGTTTTTANGCCGTTTATAATTGTTTCTCTATCTTCNAAACCNGGNTCTCCAAAACNNACACTAGAGTCAAACCAGCCTGATGAGACGTGTAAGTTTTTTTCTGAAATAACTAACTCTGCTGAAGTGTTAATATTCTCTGAAATATCAATAATTTTTCCATCTACAATCAAAATATCAACTGTTTTTGTGTGGAATGAACTATTATAATCCAAAACAGTTGCGTTTTTCAATAGAATACTCATATCAAAAAACAAAGTTACTAAAACCATAACTTATTATATTGATATCTCATGATAAAAAAAAATTAAAAATTCTCAAAGACTCCTAATCCGAATAAAGCAAAGTCATATTTAACAGGATCATTAGGGTTGATTTTTTTTAAGTATGAGTCAAGTTCCATGGTTGCTTTAAAATCATTTTGATTTCTTTTTAAAATTCTTAATTTTCTAGCCACTTTTCCTGTGTGAATGTCTAGTGGACATGAAAGCTGGCTGGGTCTTATTGATTTCCACAACTCAAAATCAACCTTTTTTTTGTTAGACCTAACCATCCATCTTAAGAACATATTAATTCTTTTTGCAGCGGAGCCTTTTAAAGGGTCTGATATGTGTTTTCTAGTTCTGTCTTCGTGAGAGATTGAGAAAAAAGTTTTTTTCATTTGATGNATTNCTTNTGACATATTTTCGTTTNTGCTGTNTGGAATAAATAAGTTTTCNAGACCACCATGATTTAAATAAATATTTTTCAATGATAGAACAAAAAAAATNAAATCTCTTCCATTGAAAGTCCTATGAACAAATTTCGATAATGGTATTANATCTAACTTAGAATGATTTTTTACAAAATCATATGGGGATAAATCCATCAATTCTATAATTCGCTTTGCATTTTTAATTATTGTTTTTCTTTGTCCCCAGGATATAGTTGCTGTAAGAAATGCACTAATTTCTATGTCTTCTTTCTTTGAAAATAGATGTGGTATTGAAATAGGATCATCTTCAATAAAATTCNCATTTTCATATAAATCAGCTTTATAGTCTAGAAATGATTTAATTTCACCTTGCTTGAATTTTNCCATCNACTAGTTTTAATACTTTGTCAGATATTTTTGACAATTTTTCGTTATGNGTAACAATTATAAATGTTTGTCCAAANTCGTCCCTTAATCTAAAAAATAACTTATGCAATTCATCAGCATTTTTTGCATCTAAATTTCCACTTGGCTCATCTGCAAAAATAATCGATGGACTATTTATAAGCGATCTTGCTACTGCAACTCTTTGTTTTTCCCCTCCTGAAATATTTTTAGGATTATTAAATTTTAAATCAGNTATATTTAAAATCTTTAGAATTTCAGTAGCTTTTTTTAATAGCATTTTCTTTTCTTTATTTGCTATTAAACCAGGAATTATTATATTTTCTATGACATTAAATTCATCCAATAATTCGTGGAATTGAAAAATAAATCCTAAATGATTATTTCTAAATTTTGCTAAATAATTTGGAGACATTTTGTTAACATCTTGATTCAATATTTTCAAAGATTGTTCTTTATGATTATCAGCTTTCACTAAAGTGCCTAGAATACTTAAAAGAGTTGTCTTGCCAGCACCAGATGGACCACATATTGAGACAATTTTAGATTCTTTAATTTTAATTGAAGAAATATCCAATACTACGTTTTCATTATAGCTCTTTTTTAGTTTTTCAGCCTCAATCACTTTTCTAATTTATACCCAAATTACAATATTTTAAATCTTCTTTTTATATTTTTAATCAATAAAATTAAACGATGACAAATAAAGAAATAATTTATTTAGGAGGTGGATGTTTTTGGTGTATTGAAAGTATTTTTAATCAAATCAATGGGGTAGAGGTAGTTATTTCTGGGTATATGGGCGGAACAAAAAATACAGCAAACTATCATGACGTTTGTACTGGTAAAACTAGACACGCTGAAGTTGTAAAAGTTGTATTTGACAATAATATTATTAGTTTTTCTAAAATTTTAGAAATTTTTTTTTACGTTCACGATCCAACTTCCTTAAACCGTCAAGGAAATGACGTTGGCACCCAATATAGATCAGTAATATTTTTTTCTTCTGAAAACCAACTAAAAGTTATAGAAAGTGAGATATCGAAGATTAAAATTCAGTCTAAAAAGAAAATAGTAACAGAAGTCAAAAGAAATATGGAATTTTACGAAGCTGAAGATTATCACTTTAATTATTACAATTTAAATAAAAGTCAACCATACTGTAGTTTAGTTATATCTCCTAAAATATCATCTTTTCAAAAAAAATTTAAGTCACTTCTGAAAGATTAATAATTTATTTTTTTTTAAAAAACTTCCCAAAACCAATTTTTGTCAAAATTTTTTTTTCTAGTTCCCAGAAAAAAGGAAATTGAAAAAATAAAAATCCAAAAAAAATTAAAAGTAATTGATATATAGGAAAAATTATTGTTAACCTTAGAAACCAATAAATAAAATCACCTAGAAAAATATCATTAAAAATTTCACGATTAAAACCAAAGAAATAAAGAATAGGTTTAGCTAATTTTAGGGAAAAAGATCCAGTCAAGCCAAACACTACAAATACGACGAACATTTGGAAATTTGATTTTATATTCCATCTTATTTTTAGTTTGTTTAACCATCTATTCATTTTCTATAAAACTCACAAATTTGTTCAGCTAGCTCCTCTCCAATTCTATCCTGAGCTTCAGAGGTTGCTGCGCCAATGTGTGGTGTTAAAGATACTTTAGGGTGCATAAGAATAGATACACTTGGGATAGGTTCATTTTCAAATGTATCTAAACCAGCAAAGTTAATTTTTCCGGAGTCGAGATTCCTAATCAATTCTACTTCATCAATAACACCCCCTCTTGAAGCATTAATTATTGCTGATCCATTTTTCATTTTTTTGAATTCTTTCTTTCCAATTATATATTCTTTTTGAGCCGGTACATGAAGAGTTACGAAGTCAGATTTTTCGAGGAGTTCATCAAGTGATGTCAGATCTATCTTAAAGGTAAAATCACTTTGATCATTTAATTTAACCTCAATGCTGTTTTCATTTATAAACTTATCAAAACCCAAAATATTCATACCAATTCCAAAGCCTATCCTTGAGACTTCGAGTCCAATTTTACCAAGACCGATTATACCGAGGTTTTTATTTTTTAGTTCCATTCCTTTTGAATAATTCTTTTTTAGATTTTTGAAATTCTTTTCACCTTCTAAAGGCATGTTTCTATTGCTATCATACAAAAATCTAGAACCGCTAAATAAATGGGCAAAAACGAGTTCTGCAACCGAATTTGATGATGCGGCAGGGGTATTTATAATTAATATATCTTTAGATTTTGCGTATTCTACATCAATGTTATCCATACCAACACCACCACGGCCAACTATTTTTAAAGATTTACACTTATCTATA
>PBVB01000022.1 GCA_002728075.1 Flavobacteriaceae bacterium | reverse complement strand
AGATCAAAACCCTTTGATTTTCTATAAGAGGATATTTGATATTTCAAAATTTAAATTGAAAGAAGGTGGTCTTTTATATTTTGAAATAAATCCTAAATTTAAAAACGCATTAATATCCCTATCTATGAAATACAATTTTTCTAGTTATGAATTGAAAAAAGATATTTTTAGAAGAAATAGATATATTAAATTTCAAAAATGAACCCAGAGGAAGAGATTAAAGATTTAAGAAATAAACTCCATAAATATAATAACTCATATTACAACAAGGATGTTAGTTTGGTTTCAGACTTTGAATTTGATATGCTTTTGAAAAAATTAGAGGAATTAGAAAAAAAACACCCTCAATTTTATGATTTCAATTCTCCCACAGTTAGAGTAGGAGGAGAGGTTACTAAAAAATTTCAAAGTCTCAATCATAACTTCCCAATGTATTCTTTAGCAAACACATATTCAAAAGATGAAATAAAAGAATGGATTAAAAGAATTGAAAAAAATTGGGGTCATAAAATTAATGACTTTAACTGCGAATTAAAATTTGATGGAGCCTCTATTAACTTGTATTATGAACAGGGTAAATTGAAGAGGGCATTAACCAGGGGAGATGGTACTAAAGGCGATGATGTTACATCAAATATTAAAACAATCAAGAATATCCCCTTGGTTTTAAATGGAAACTATCCTGAAAAATTTGAGATTAGAGGAGAAGTTATTTTACCAATCGATAGCTTTAATAGTTTAAATAATGAAAGAAAAGATAAAGGTCTTCCACTATTTAGAAATCCAAGAAATACTGCTTCAGGATCGTTAAAACTTCAAGACAGTAAAGAAGTTGCTTCAAGAAAGCTAAAATGTTTTTTTTATTCAATAGTTGGAGAAAATTCAAGTCTATACCATTCAGATTTGCTTGAAAAATCAAGAGAATGGGGATTCTTTATACCAGCAACTATGAAAAGAGTAAATTCAATAAATGAAATTTTCCATTTTATTGATTTTTGGGGTAAGAAAAAGAGCAAATTACCTTATGAAATAGATGGTATTGTCGTTAAAGTTAACTCAATTAAGGTTCAAAACGAATTAGGTTTTACCGCAAAAGTTCCAAGATGGGCCATTTCTTATAAATATAAAGCAGAAAGACAAAGCACTTTATTGTTATCAGTTAACTATCAAATTGGAAGGACTGGGGCTGTAACTCCTGTTGCAAATTTTGAGCCTATTAATCTTTCGGGTACAATTGTTAAAAGAGCTTCATTACATAACTCAGATCAGATTGAAAGACTTGGTCTTAGAATTGGTGATTATGTATATGTCGAAAAAGGAGGAGAAATCATTCCAAAAATAGTTGGAATAGATAAACATAGAAGGGGAGCNGNAGACAATCTTATAAAATTCATTGAAAANTGNCCNGAGTGTGGTTCAAAACTNGAAAAAATTGAGGGTGAGGCACAACATTATTGTAAAGATGAAAATAATTGTAAAACTCAAATAATAGGAAAAATTCAACACTTTGTGTCTCGAAAAGCAATGAATATTGAAAGCCTTGGAAGTGAAAGAGTGGCTTTATTATTTAAAAAAGGTATAATTAAAAATATTGCTGATATATATAAAATTGAAGTTGAAAAATTGACAAATTTAGAGGGTATGGCTGAAAAGTCAGCATTGAATTTAATTGAATCTATAAAAGAATCTAAAAAACAACCTTTCCAAAAAGTTCTTTTTTCAATAGGAATTAGACACGTTGGAGAAACAGTCGCGTCAAAGCTTGCAAATCACTTTGGTTCAATTGAAAAGCTAATTAATTCAAGTTACGATGATTTAGTTTCGGTGGAAGAAATAGGAGAAAAAATTGTTAAAAGTATCAATCGTTATTTTAAAAATCCTCAAAATTTATTGATTATAGAAAAACTCTCGAAAGAAGGTATCAAATTCAAGATTGATGATAATAAAACTAAATCAAATATTTTAAACGGAAAGACTTTTGTGATATCTGGAACTTTCGAAAATTTATCACGAGAAGAAATCAAACAATTGGTTATTGAAAATGGAGGAAAGTTGTCATCCGCTGTAAATTCTAAGACCAAAATAATAATAGGAGGAGAGTCGATAGGACCAACAAAAAAACAAAAGGCATATTTACTCAAAATACCAATTATTGATGAAAAAGAATTTTTAAAAATGTTAAATACGTAACATACTAAGTGAGTTTTGATATGATTTATATTTTATCTTTACATGTGAATTTTTGTTTAAGAATTTTATAAGTGTTTCGAAAATTATTTCATTTAATTAAATATAAAAACGATTTTAATAAAAGAATCTCAACAAGTATTGTTAGATCTGATTTTAAAGTCAAAAGTGTTAGAGTTGTTTTAGATAAAACTCTTCCTGTAGACGAAAATTATTTTAAAAATCTTTTAGGTGAAATAACAGATTCAAAAATTTTGTTCACTTTCATTAAGTTTTCTCATTCAACTGAAAATACTTTAAGTGAAAAATATTGCTATGATAAGAATCATATCAATTTCTTTGGAAACTTTACAGAAAAACTTGCAAAAGCTTGCAAAAGAAAAGTAGATTTACAAATTAATTTTTTTGACAATAATAATTTATATTTAAAATGGATTGCAATTAAAGGAGAGTATAAATTAAGTTTTGGTTTTAAAAAAACTGATATTAGAATCAATGATGTTATTTTTGATTTTCTTCCGCTTCAAACAGATACTTTCAAAAATGAATTCAGAAAGTATATTAAAGTATTAAAAACAATATAGCTTGGATTTTTTAAAAGGCACAGGGGTTGCAATAATCACCCCATTTAAAAAGAATGGAGAAATAGATTTTAATGCGTACGAGTTGTTAATCGATTTTTACATTAATAATGGAATAAATTATTTGGTTATTCTTGGAACGACTGGAGAGTCACATAGTATTTCTTTTGAAGAAAAAGATAAAATTCTTAAAAGCGTTGTCAAATTTAATAAAGGAAGATTGCCTCTAATTGTTGGTTTTGGTAACAATAATACTCAAAAACTAGTCAATGAACTTTCTAATTTCGAATTGGAAAGTTTCAATGCGATTTTGTCTGTATGTCCTTATTATAACAAACCTTCTCAGGTTGGTTTATATGAGCATTTTTTTCAAGTTTCAAAGGCTTCACCTATTCCATTAATTTTATATGATGTTCCTTCAAGGACAGGTGTATCAATTTCCAATGAAACTATTTTTAAATTATTAGAAAAATGTGACAATATTATTGGAATAAAAGATGCAACTGGTGACATAAAAAAAGGGATAGATTTAATCAAAAACACCCCAAAAAGTTTTAATGTNATTTCGGGTGATGATTTTACTGCACTTGAATTAGTTTTAAATGGAGGTTCAGGAGTAATAAGTGTTGCGGCAGGTGCTTTTCCTAGAGAATTTTCTAAAATTATAACACTAGCAAAAAACAGAAAAACACAAGAGGCAAAAGTTCAATTTAAAAGGATGGAAAATATTATTAATCTTTTATTTAAAAATGGNAACCCATCAGGNATTAAAGCTTTAATTTCAATTAAAGGTTTTTGTGAAAATATTCTGAGACTACCTTTAACTCCAGTTGATAAAAGTTTATATGAGGATATTAAAGAAAGCATTTATTTATTTGATAAAAACATATCATAAATTTTAATCACAAGCTAACCTTTTTAATTTCTTATCTAATTTAGTTAACTTTGTGCATGTATTTTTTTAATCGAATAATTTTTTTTTTGATANGCTTATTTTTGTTTTCCTGCAATAGTTATCAAAAGTTGCTTAATAGTAAAGAAAATGCTCCTAAATTAAAAGCTGCTCAAAAGTATTATGANAATGGAGAATATAGAAGAGCTAACCGCTTATATGAACAAATTATACCTGCTTACAGAGGAAAACCTCAGGCTCAAAGATTAATTTATTTTTTTGCTAACACTCACTATCAGCTAGGAAATTACTATTTAGCTGCATATCAGTTTGAGAGTTTTGTAAAATCNTTTCCTAAAAGTGAAAAATTAGATGAAGCAAATTTTATGATTGCAAAATGTTATTATATGCTTTCACCAATTTATAGTCTAGATCAAGAAAATACTAACCAAGCAATNGAAAAANTACAAATTTTTATTGATAATTATCCNAAATCANNTTATTTATCAGNAGCAAATAGTTTTATAAGAGAACTACAGGTTAAACTTGAAAAAAAAGACTTTGAAATATCAAAACAATATTATACCATTCGAGATTATAAAGCAGCNATAAGTTCTTTNGATAATTTTATTTCAAATTTNCCNGGAACTCCTTTTAGAGAAAANGCACTTTATTATAANTTCNTTTCTCAGTATGAAATAGCCANTAACAGCGTACCAAATAAAANNCTTGNAAGATTGGAAGGAGCTAAAGAAACTTATANTGCAATTTTAAGATANTATCCTGAAACACTTTTCATGGAAGATATAGTAGAAAAGATTGAAGACATAAATAAACAAATAGAAGCAATTAATAAAACTAACACATAAACTTTAAAAAATGACTAAATATAGAGAATCAAAAGCCCCAGTAACAACATCAACTTATAATAGAAGTGAAATTGAAAAAGGAGTAGACAATATATACGAAGCCATTTCAATTATCTCTAAAAGATCAGCTCAAATAAATATTGATATCAGAAAGGAATTACATGAAAAATTGGATGAATTTGCTACTAACAATGACAGCTTAGAGGAAATTTTTGAAAATAAAGAGCAGATTGAAGTTTCTAAATTTTACGAGAGTTTACCTAAACCTCATGCTTTAGCAATAGAGGAATGGTTTAAAAATAAAATTTATCACAGGAATACCGATGAAGAAGTTTAATGTTTGCATTTCTAGGTAAAAAAATACTCCTTGGTATTTCTGGAAGTATCGCGGCTTATAAATCTCCTTTTTTAGTTAGGTTACTAATTAAAAATGGAGCAGATGTTAAAGTCGTATTAACCCCCAGTGCATTAGATTTTGTAACTCCTACAACGCTTTCAGCGCTATCCAAGAATCCAGTCAATTCATCTTTTACGGAGATAAAAGATGAAGAGGATAATGCNGAATGGAATAATCATGTGGAATTGGCTNNATGGGCNGATTTTATGGTTATAGCTCCAGCAACTTCAAATACCATATCATCGATGGCATCTGCAAGATGTGATAACTTATTACTAGCTTGTTATTTGTCAGCTAAATGTCCTGTTTTTGTAGCTCCATCCATGGACTTAGACATGTACAAGCATCCAGGTAACCAGGATAATTTGTCTAAATTAAAAAGTTTTGGAAATATAATTTTAGAATCTGAAACTGGAGATTTAGCCAGTGGTTTAATAGGAAAGGGTCGGATGATGGAACCCTCAAATATAATTAAACATATAGTTAAAAATTTAAAAAACGAATTCCCACTCAAAGGGAAAAACATACTTATATCTGCTGGTCCTACATATGAAAAAATTGACCCAGTTAGGTTTATTGGTAATTTTTCTTCTGGCAAAATGGGTTTTTCATTAGCTGAAGCGGCAGCTAATCTTGGCGCTAAAGTAACTTTAATATCTGGTCCATCTTCATTAAAAATTTTAAACAGCTCCATNAATCTGATAAATGTTGTTTCAGCTGATGAAATGTATAATGAAATTTTAAAGGTTTTTTTTAATGTAGATATTTTTATATCTGCNGCTGCTGTTGCAGACTTTGTCCCAAAAGATTTTTATTATTCGAAAATAAAAAAAGGTCAAAAGTTAAAAAAAATTTCACTTAAGGAAAATATTGATATACTTCATAATTTAGGTAAAATCAAAACAAATCAATACTTATTAGGTTTTGCTCTGGAGACAAATGATGGTTATCAAAATGCATTTGATAAATTAATTAATAAAAATTTAAATGCAATTTTTTTAAATATTTTAAATGATAAGCAAAATATTTTCAATTCAGATTATAACCAAGGAAAGTACATAACGAGAAAAAAATCAATACCGTTTGAATTAACAACAAAATTGGATCTATCCTATAAAATATTTGAACAAATAATTATTGATTTATGAGAAAATATTTATTCCTTATTTTAATTTTTAACTTGAAACTATTCAGTCAAACCGTTAATTGTAATTTTGTACTCAATTCGGACTTTGTAGATCAAACTAATCAACAAGTTTTTTCAACTTTGGAAAAGTCTATTAATGAATTCATAAACAGTAATCTTTGGAATGATAAATCTTTAGAAATACATCAAAGAGTAAAGTTTAATCTAGTTTTGAATCTAAATTCGTATGTTGGATCAAATTTTAGTGGCACATTGCAGGTTCAAGTTGAAAGACCTGTCTTTGAATCAACATATTTAACTCCAATATTTAATTTTTTAGACAAAGATATTTCTTTTCAGTACGACGAATATCAGCCATTGTTCTATAATCCTATNAGTTTTGAATCCAATTTAATTTCAATCCTNAGTTTTTATGTGTACATAGCGATGGGAATAGAAGCAGATACATTNAGGNTTAATAGNGGTACTANTTTTTTTAAAGAGGCNCAAAAAATTGTTTCACTCGCACANCANAATAACATNAAGGGTTGGAATCAAAGTGATGGAACAAGAAACAGATTNTGGTTGGTNGATACACTATTATCAAATACTTTTAGAGAATATNGAACTGTTCAATACGAGTATCATAGAANAGGNATGGACTTTATGACAACTGATTTAAAAAAGGCAAAAAACGGAGTTCTCTTTTCTTTAGAAAAATTCTTACCCTTATATAGACGTAGGCCAAACGCTTTTTTAATTCAAACTTTTTTTGACGCAAAATCTGACGAAATTGTTGATATNTTTTCTCAAGGCCCTCAAATTGAAATAAAACAGACATTAAAAACACTAAATAAGATTGCCCCATACTTTGGTCCAAAGTGGAAAAAAATTAGATAAAAAAAATTAAAAAGTGATAGTCAACGTTGTTTAATTTTAACGATATTTAAAAAAACAAAAGTGATTTGTTAAAAGAGATAACTATTTCAAACTATGCTTTAATTGATTATTTGAGAATTGATTTATCTAAAGGATTTACTGCTATCACTGGTGAAACTGGTGCTGGAAAATCAATCATTTTAGGAGGTTTGTCTCTTGCATTAGGNAAAAGAGCAGANCCAAATTTAGTTAAGGACAAAACAAAAAAATGTTTTGTTGANTTACTTTTCTCATTAAAAAACCTTGAGTTAAAAAATCTATTTAATTCATTAGATCTCGACTACGATATCTTAACAACGATTAGAAGAGAAATTATACCTTCTGGAAAGTCAAGAGCTTTTGTTAATGATACTCCAGTTAATTTAGAAATATTACAAAAACTTTCATTTGAACTTATTGATATTCACTCACAATTTCAAAACCATTTCATCATTAAAGAAGAATATCAGATGGATATTCTAGACCTATTGGCAAAAAATCAAAATTTAATTGAGAAATACACTCTAAACTTTTCTCACTTTAAAGAAGTTAAAAATAAAATAAATAAACTNGAGTCATCAAGATTTAATATGAATCAAGAAAAAGACTATAATACCTATTTATTAAATGAAATAAGCAGTATTGATTTTAGTGATTCTTTAGATTCAATGGAGAAAGCATTAAAAAAAATAAGCAATTCGGAAGAAATAAATACGACCTTTAATCAAATTTCAAATATTTTACAAAATGAAGAAGATGGAATTAGTATAAAACTGAATGAAGTTAGAGTCTCATTAAAAAAAATTACCAATATTTCTAATGAATACAAAAGAATATTTGAAAGAATTGAGAGTGTTATTATTGAATTAGATGATATAGTTAGGGATGTGAGGAATGAGAATGACATTATGGAATTCAATCCCGAAATGAGAGAGATTTTGAGTGAAAAATTGGAAAAAATATATTCGCTTTTCAGAAAACATCAAGTAGATAAATTAGATGACTTAATTTTAATTAAGGGTAAATTAGAAAAAAAGGTTTCAGAAACTGAAAATATTGATGCTATAATTAATGAAGAAAAAAAGAAGTTAGTTGAATTAGAATTAGCACTAAATGAATTATCAAAAAAAATTAGTCAACAAAGAAAAAAAGTCATACCGGTTTTAAAAAGNCAGATGGAAAAATTACTTAAAGANATGGGAATGGTAAANACTTCNTTTAAAATTGAACTANANNATTCTGATATTTTTTTAAATAAAGGAAGAGATAAGTTACTATTCAATTTTTCAGCAAATAAAGGNGGACNNCNTGGTCCNTTNAGTAAAACCGCATCTGGCGGAGAGTTGTCAAGAATTATGCTTGCGCTAAAATCTATTTTGTCAAATTATAANAATCTTCCNACAATTATTTTTGACGAAATTGATACTGGCGTGTCAGGTGAAATAGCGAACTGCATTGGACGAATTATGAAAAGCATGTCAATAAATATGCAGGTTATTTCAATTACACACTTACCACAGGTTGCTGCAAAAGCAAACAATCATTTGAAGGTTTTCAAGANAACAAGAAATGATANAACGTNTACAGAACTTAAAAATTTAAATTTTAATGAGAGAGTGTCNGAAATTGCTGANATGCTTTCTGGAGANGAATCTGCNGTGAGTGCTTATGAATTGGCTAAAGAATTACTTAATTAGCTTATATTTGTAAAAATAATTTATGCCATATAATCTATTAAAAAATAAAAAAGGTATAATCTTTGGTGCTTTAGATAAAAAATCAATAGCATGGAAAGTAGCTGAACTTGTGAGAGAAGAAGGTGGTGAAATAATATTAACAAATGCTCCGGTCGCTTTAAGGATGGGACAAATAAATAAATTGGGGGAGCAACTAGATTCACCTGTAATCCCAGCTGATGCCACAGACATATCAGAATTGGAAAATCTAACGCAAAAAGCCCTTGAACATTTTAAGGGTAAATTTGATTTTGTTTTACATTCAATAGGGATGTCTATTAATGTAAGAAAAAAAAGACATTATACTAACCAAAATCATGACTGGACCCAAAAAGGTTGGGATATTTCAGCCCTTTCATTTCATAAGTTACTCCAAGTTTTGTACGAGAAAGACGCATTAAATAAGTGGGGTAGTATTGTTGCTTTAACCTATATTGCTGCCCAGAGAACTTTTCCAAACTATAATGATATGGCAGATAATAAAGCTTATCTTGAGTCGATAGCAAGAAGTTTTGGTTATTTTTTTGGGAAAAATAAAAAAGTAAGAGTAAATACAATTTCTCAGTCTCCAACTAGAACAACTGCTGGGCAGGGNGTAGAGGGATTGGAGAATTTTTTAAATTTTTCCGAAAANACGTCNCCCCTTGGTAACGCATCNGCATCCGATTGTGCTCAATATGTAGTTTCACTTTTCTCTGATTTTACAAGAAAAGTAACCATGCAAAACTTATTTCATGACGGAGGATTCTCTACAACTGGAGTCGGTCAAGAGATAATTGAGGATTTATAATTTAGGTGTTGCAAGAACAACCATATCTTAATTCATTACAAAAGGCTCTTACTAATAAGGGAAGAATTAAAATGTTTATATCATTTATATTGATATCATTTATAATCTGGTTCTTCAAAAAATTTTCAAAAGAATACCAAGAGGAAATTAAAATGAAAATCGAAATTGTCGATGTTCCAAAATCATATATCATTTCTTCAATTTCAGATTCAATACTTAATTTGAATATNAANGCAACTGGTTTNCAGTTTCTTTACTACTATTTTTTGAATAATTCAATTAAAATAAGTTTTCAAAAAGCTTCTTACAGAAATAATATTGGGTTTTTAGAAATCGCTTCCCAATTCAACACACTAAAGGATCAATTATTAAGAGACACCCAAATTCTAAGTTTTTTTCCTAGCCAAATAAAAATAACTTACCAACCAGAATTTTCTAAAACTGTACCTGTGATATGTCCAAAATTTAATTTAGATGTTGGTTACTCAATAACAAAAGTTAATTTGAATCCTGATAGCATAAAAGTAACAGGACCAAAAAATCTTTTAGCTAATCTTAATCATATCGATTTAAATTATAAAAATGAATTACCGATAAGGTCCAATTTTATTCAAAAAATTCCAATATCACAAAAAAGGAAAAACTTAAACTACAATACTACTGAAGTAAACGTTGAGTTGTTTGTTGATCTTTTTTCAGAAAAAAAATTAACTATTCCAATATCTGTTTCAAATTTTCCTAAAGACAAGGTGCTAAAATTATTTCCCTCAGAAGTTGAATTAGTTTTTTCCTCAACAATAAGTAACTTAAAAAATATAAAGTCATCAGATTTTGAAGTTGGATTTAATTATGATAGCATTGATAAGGGAAATAAAACTGCAGAAATTAAATTATTAAATGCACCAACTACTGCTAATAATATTAGATTGAACCCCAAAAATGTTTTTTTTTTAATTAGAAAATAAGATGTCTAAAGTGATTGCTCTTACAGGAGGTATAGGAAGTGGAAAAACATATGTTGCGTCTATTTTTTATAAGTTAGGCGNTATACCCTGCTTCTACTCAGATTNTGAGGCAAAAAAAATTATGAATGATGANAATCTNGTNAAGAATGAAATTGTNTCANTNNTGGGTCCTAAGTCCTATGTTAATAATAAGCTAAATTCAGAATTTTTAAGAAGTAAAATTTTTAATTCTCAAAACAAACTAAAAAAAATAAATGAGTTAGTTCACAATCAAGTTAAAATTAATTTTAAAAAATGGCTTGGCCTCCAAAGTTCAAAATATGTTCTAAAAGAAACCGCCATTTTATTCGAACACAATTATGATATAGATGTAGATTTATCTGTATTGGTAATAGCTCCACTAAAAGTTAGGATAGAGAGAATCATTAAAAGAGATAATATTTCAAAAAATAAAATTGAGAAAATAATTTCAAATCAATGGGATGACAAAAAAAAACTACACCTTAGCGATTACTTTATTGAAAATCTAAATAAATCAAATACTATAAAAAAAGTTGAGAAACTTATAGAAGTCTTTTCGGTTATTTAAATTTGAACTTTATCATTAACATTGCTTTAGCAAAAAAAATACAATATTATTATGAACTTTACATTTTTAAAATTTAAATGAAAAAGAGCTATTTCTTTTTTTTAGTTTGTTTTATGATTTTATGCGTTACTGGAATAATTCTAGTACAATGGTATTTTATCAATACTACTATTCAAAATAGAGATCAAGAATTTTCACTTGCAGTCAAACAATCACTAAATTCAGTTGCAAGTGATGTCCAAGAAAATGAATTAAGGCACTACATCCAAACTTTTGAAAAATTGAAAGATTCTATTGGCAAACCTGATAGTGTACAACTAAGAAATTTTTTTCTTTTTTACGATAGTGATGATGAGTCAAATCTATCTTCTTTATTTACATTTGGGCTTGTTGAAGAAAAATTTAATATAGCCATTCCCAACGAAGAAATAGGAGAAATTGAAGTTTCTAATGTAAATGACATAAAAGGATTTGAGACAACTAGAATCTTCAAGCAAGCATTTGATAGAGAAAACCAAAGAAAGATCTCAAGTGCAACCTTTCAAAAAATGGAAAGAATAAGTGCCATCGATCAAGCTACTTATTCATCGATATTCTCCAAAATGGCAAATTCTTTTCCCATTCATAAAAGAATCAATTCATTTGAAATAGCTTCATTACTCCAAAGAGAGTTCAATTCTAGAAATATTCAAACTGAATTTGAATTTGGTGTTTTCAGTAATGGGCTAGCAACTAAAATTATTTCAAAAAATTACGAAGGTTCTCTATCTGGTCAAAAATACTCAATTCCAATATTTGTTGATGAGCAAGGAAGTAGTTTATATAATTTGGTAGTAACTTTCCCAAAAAAAGAAAAATACCTTATTTCCTCCGTAATAGGTGTAGCTAGTTTATCTTTTATTTTAACTATTCTAATCATTCTTCTTTGTGCTATTTCTTTGTTTCAAATTCTAAAGCAGAAAAAAATATCTGAGATTAAGTCAGATTTTATAAATAATATGTCACATGAATTTAAAACACCAATTGCCACTATAAATTTGGCTATTGATGCTATTGAAAGTCAGTTAGAAATAAAGAATAGCAAAAAAAAGCATCAATATCTTAAGATAATGCGTGAAGAAAATAGAAGAATGCATGACCAGGTAGAGACAATATTAACGATTTCTCAACTAGATAAAAGTAACACATTGATTGATAAAACAGATATTGACCTTCATAAAATAATTAAGGATTCCCTTGGCCATATTGCGCTATTGGTTCAAAATAAAAGCGTTGAAATTAAGACTTCATTTAAATCAAAAAAAACAAATATTTTTGGGAATAGAAATCATTTAGTTAATGTTTTTACTAATATTCTGGACAATGCAATTAAATACTCAAAAGAAAATCCTATTATTAAAATAGAAACGTTAAATGACGATAAAAGCACATATGTAGAGATTGAGGATAAAGGAATAGGAATGAATGATAATACCCTAAAAATGATTTTTGAAAAATTTTTTAGAGAACAAAATGGTGACGTTCATAATATTAAAGGGCATGGCCTTGGTTTAGCTTATGTAAAGAAAATAGTTTCTCTACATAACGGCAAAATATCTGTCGAGAGTATTGAAGGGCAGGGGACTAAATTTAAAATCCAATTTCCTCTATTTATTTAGTAATAGTAATGAGTATGAACAAGAAAAATATTTTATTAGTTGAAGATGACCCTAATTTTGGAAGCATATTAAAAGAATATTTAAAAATCAATGGTTATCAAGTCACTTTGGCGAAGAATGGAATTGAAGGTTTTGAAAAATTTAAAAAAGAAAAATTTTCATTATGTCTACTTGACGTTATGATGCCATATAAGGACGGTTTTACGCTGGCGAAAGAGATTAGAGAGATTGATGACTTAGTTCCGCTAATTTTCTTGACTGCGAAAACTCTAAAAGAGGACGTTTTAAAAGGTTTTAAATTGGGAGCAGATGATTATTTAACGAAGCCATTTGATTCTGAGGTTTTACTTGCTAAAATTAAATCTATTTTAGGAAGAAGAATGATAAAAGAAGTTGCTGATACAGTTGAAACCCAATTTCAAATTGGTGATTTTAGTCTTAATACAAAACTTAGATTGTTGAATTACTTAGATCAAAAACCAATTAAATTATCTCCAAAGGAAAACCAACTTCTTAGACTTTTAGCTATTCATATTAATGATCTACTCCCTAGAGATCAAGCCCTAAATAAAATATGGAGAGATGATAACTATTTTACATCTAGATCAATGGATGTTTACATTGCCAAACTCAGAAAATATTTAAAAAAAGATGATAGAGTTGAAATTCTAAATATTCATGGAAAGGGTTTTCGTATGGTGGTAAACTAATAATTTACTTTCTAGGGTGAAATTTATTTAGAGTTTTAGACAAATGTTTGGTATCTAAGTGAGTATAAACTTCTGTTGTGGTTATATTTTCATGCCCCATCATAATTTGTATTGATCTCAAATCAGCACCGTTTTCCAGTAAATGAGTGGCGAATGAGTGTCTAAAGGTATGTGGGCTAACTGTTTTTTTAATATTTGATTTGTTTTGTGCTTCTTTAACTATATTAAAAATCATTGCCCTAGTAAGTTTTTTTCCATTTCTATTCAAAAAAACTATGTCATTCGAGTTTTTTTTNACTTTTTTCAATATTCTATAATTATTAACATAGTTGCTAACTTTTGATTCGCAAATTGAGCCCAATGGCACCAACCTTTGTTTATTCCCTTTCCCTTGTATTAAAAGCAGTTTATCATCATAATGAATATCTGAAAGTTTTAAATTAATTAACTCACTCACTCTTAATCCACTTCCATAGAGAGTTTCTAAAATAGCTGAATTTCTAATACCATGATTTTTATTTAGTTCAGAATTCTTTATCAATAGTTTAANTTCTTCAATTG
The DNA here is from genome assembly GCA_002728075.1 of Flavobacteriaceae bacterium. Classification (GTDB taxonomy): domain Bacteria; phylum Bacteroidota; class Bacteroidia; order Flavobacteriales; family Flavobacteriaceae; genus TMED96. The sequence goes on along the minus strand of PBVB01000022.1, from coordinate 14,964 downwards.
ATAATACATCTGGCAGTTTAGTAACAATTTTTGGTGATTCAATTAACTCCATTGGTGATGTGTTCTTATACCCCTCAAATACTAAATAATTAAAAAAACTTTTTAGAGATGACAGAAGTCTTGATTGTGATCTTGAATTTATATTTTTTGAAATTTCGTAAATAAATTCCTGCATAAATTNTTTATCACATTGTTTTAAGCTCAATTTACTATTGTATTTTTTGATATAGCNTAAGAGATTTTTAATGTCATATGAGTAACTTTTAATAGAGTTTTCAGAAAGGCCTCTTTCAATTTTTAAATAAATTAGATAGTCTTTTAATAAGTTCTTCCAAGTCTTCATAAATTAAATTTCATTCCNGTTCTTGCTANATTATATCCTCTTTTAANTATTTCTTTAGTTAATTGATNATTTGATTTATGCAAAGGATTNGTGTGATTTAAATGAATAAAATAAACTTTTTTTTTNTGNTTTTTNTTNAGATTTTTAAANCTTTNNATAGTTTCAACCACANANGGATGTGGAATTTNATCCATATTTCTGTGTGGTATTTCGTTGCCATTATAAAAAGTACCGTCAATAAATGCATAATCTACATTCCTTATGAAATCCTCTATTTTTTTATCCCATTTTTCCCATTTATCAATATCTGGAAGGAATAAAGCAGATTTCACTTTACCTTTAATCAAAAAACCCACCGTTTCTGAAAATTCGTCTCTATGAGGTACAATTATTGGCTTTATGGATATATGTTTGCTTAGAGTCTGTATAGAATCATTTTTCAATCTAGTTATTTGAATATTTTCCTCTTTAATTAATTGAGACCAAGGCCCATTATTTTCTAAAAAAAGGGACATTTTTGGCATGCTGAAAACATTAATTTTTTCTGCTCCTAAAGATTCTTTTCCAAAAAATAAAAGACCAGAGTAATGTCCCATGTGAGCATGCGTAAGAGCAATCCCCTCTAAGTTCGAGTCTGGAGCTAAAGTTTTTAGCATTTGATATTGCTTAGCAATATCTGGTGAAGCATCAATCAAAAAAAATCTATTTTCAATATTATCAATTAATCCAATGGAAGTCACGCTTTCAAATAGATTATTTTCCCATAGTGATTTACAACAAGATTTATCACATCCTATTTGTGGTGAACCACCATCTTGAGCAATACCTAAAATTACTAAACTTGATAAATTATTTTGAGCTTGTATTTTGTAGCATGTCAACAAAAAAGATATTAAGAGAATTTTTTTAGAAAACATTTAATTTAAAAGTATTTAGTTGTTAAAAATATAATTTATGAATCATTTTAGGTAATTTTATCAAATGAATATTAGTATAATTAACGGTCCAAATTTAAATCTGTTAGGAGTTAGAGAAACAGATATTTATGGTTTTTCTAATTTTGAAGACTATCTAANAACCTTAAAAGACAAATTTCCTAAAATTAATTTTGAGTATTTTCAATCAAATATTGAAGGTGAAATAATAGATAGATTACATCATGTAGGTTTTGAATCAGACGGTATAATTCTAAATGCTGCAGCATATACTCATACATCCGTTGGAATAGGTGATGCTGTAAAAGCAATAAAAACGAAAGTTATTGAAGTACATATTTCAAATACTCTCTCCAGAGAAGATTTCAGACACACATCATTTATTACTCCGCATGCAAAAGGACTTATAACTGGTTTTGGACTAGATTCTTATTTTTTAGCTGTAACTAGTTTTGTTATTAATAACTATAAATGAATTGTTTCATCGTAAGCATTGGCAACAGCTTCCATTATAGCTTCACTCATTGTTGGGTGTGGGTGGACTGATTTAAGAATTTCATGTCCTGTTGTTTCTAATTTTCTTCCTATAACAGCCTCTGCAATCATCTCTGTTACACCGTTACCAATCATATGACATCCAAGCCATTCACCATATTTTGCATCGAATATTACTTTTACAAATCCATCAGAAGAACCACTAGCTTTCGCTTTACCTGAAGCNGAAAAAGGAAATTTGCCAACCTTTATTTCAAAACCTTTTTCAATTGCCTGTTTCTCAGTAAATCCAACAGATGCAATTTCAGGATGACAGTAGGTGCAGCCTGGAATATTATTGTAATTAATAGCTTCAACTTGCATGCCAGAAATTTTTTCAACGCATAGTATACCTTCTGCAGAAGCGACATGAGCAAGGGCTTGTCCTTTTGTAATGTCTCCAATCGCATAATAACCAGGAATATTCGTTTCATAAAAGTCATTTACCAAAATTTTATCATTATCTGTCGCGACTCCCACTTCTTCCAAACCTAAATTTTCAATATTACTTTTAACACCAATTGCAGATAGCACTATTTCTGAATCTAATTTGACTTTCTTTTCTCCATTTTTTATATTTAAAACTGGACTTTTACCTGAATTATCTATTGCAATTACCTCTGAGTTTGTCATTATATTAATTCCCATTTTTTTGAATGATTTTTCAAGCTGAGAAGATACATCTTCATCTTCTAATGGGGCTATTCTATCTTGAAATTCAATTAGGGTAACATCAGTTCCCATTGAATTGTAAAAGTAGGCAAATTCGATTCCTATTGCTCCAGAGCCTATAATACATAATTTTTTGGGTTGTTTTTTTAATGTCATGGCTTCACGATAACCGATTATTTTTTCTCCATCTATTGGGATTGATTTTATCTCCCTAGATCTGGCACCAGTTGCAATTATTATATGTTTACCCTCAATTTCTTTCTCTTCAGTACTACTAATAATTTTTACTCTCTTACTTTTTCCAATTAACCCCTCTCCTATGTAGACATCAATTTTGTTTTTTTTCATTAGAAAATCTACTCCTTTATTCATATTTTGAGCAACATCTCGACTTCTGTTAATAACAGCATCAAAGTCTTTTTCGTAGTTTTTAACATTTATTCCATAATCTTTAGCGTGCTTTATGTACTCAAATACTTGAGCTGATTTCAGAAGCGCTTTAGTTGGAATACAGCCCCAGTTTAAACATATCCCGCCTAAACTTTCTTTTTCAATGATTGCTGTTTTCAAACCAAGCTGCGATGCCCTAATTGCAGAAACATAACCGCCTGGACCACTTCCAATTATAATTACATCGTAGTTTTCCATTGTATTTTTTTTCAAATTTACGAAATCGTTTATTTATTTTTCTTTGGAATAAAATCTATACTAGCAGAATTCACACAATATCTTTGTTTTGTTTTAGTTGGGCCATCGTTAAATACATGTCCTTGGTGTCCTNCACATTTTGAGCATAAAATTTCAATTCTTAATACCCCAATTTTATAATCTTTTTTGTATTCTATTGAATTTTCGATACACTCATCAAACGAAGGCCATCCACATCCACTATCAAATTTAGAATTTGATTTATACAAAGGATTACCGCAACCTTTGCAAACATAAACCCCATCTTCAAAATGATTATTATATTTTCCTGTATAAGGTAGTTCTGTNCCTCCCTGTCTTAAAATATCNAATTCCTTTTTTGAGAGTTTTTTTTCCCAATATCCTTCAGTTTTATTTTCTTTTCTAAAATTCAATTATTTTTCAATAAAAATTAATGCTGCTCCGTTAATACAGTGCCTTTTACCAGTGGTTTCTCTCGGACCGTCGTTAAACATATGACCTAAGTGACCACCACAATTTGAACACTTTAGCTCGGTTCTTGGATATCCAATTTTATAATCCACATCATATTCAATATTATTTCNAATTTCTCTGTCGAAGGAAGGCCATCCAGAACCAGAGTCATATTTGTTTTCTGAGTTATAAAGAGGGTTTTTACATCCCATACAGGCATAGTAACCAGATTTTTTATTAAAGTTAAGTCTGCTTGAAAAAGCAGGTTCAGTGTAAGACTTTCTTAAAACATTATAAGATAACTTGGGTAAAATATTTTTCCACTCTGAATCTGACATAGTAACGTTATATTTTTTAACTACACTTTTATCCTGGCAAGACAAGAAGAAAGGAATAATAATTACAAATAGATATAGAAATTTCATATTCAAATTTACTTTATTGTCATCTAAAATAGATATATAACATATCAAAACATATCTACATATGATAATTTAAAGCTATCATAATAAAAAAACTTCGTACTTTTAAAAATATGCTTTCCAAAAAAAAACCTAAGAAAGGCAACAAAAAACTCATTAATGCTTGGGCTTTTTATGATTGGGCTAATTCAGTCTATTCACTTGTAATAACTACTGCAATTTTTCCTCTTTATTACGCAGCTTTATTTGTGGAAAACAACAAAATTTTTTTTATGGGCTATCAAATAAAAAACACTGCTATGATAAGTTTTTTGACTGCCTTTGCATTTGTAATTATTTCCCTTATTTCACCTATTTTAGCNGGAATTGCTGATTTTTTAGGAAATAAAAAGCGTTTTATGCAATTTTTTGTTTTTCTAGGTTCTTTTTCTTGTATTGGNCTATTTTGGTTTAATCTTGATAACATNTACNNTGGACTTTTTTTATATTTTTTAGCNTTAATTGGATTTTGGNCCAGTTTGATTTTCTATAATTCATACCTTCCAGATATAGCTTATCCTGAACAACAAGACAGGGCAAGTGCTAAAGGTTACTCATTAGGCTATATTGGAAGCGTAATTTTGCTTTTGTTCAACTTATCACTAATTATGCAACCTGACTTTTATGGTATTTCAGGAAATCCTGACGAAGCAAGACTCTATGCAATGAAAATATCATTTGTATGTGTTGGTTTGTGGTGGTTAATATTTAGTCAAATATCTTTTTTCTACTTGCCTAAAGGTGAAAAGAAAGCTATTGAGAAAAAAAATATTATTTTTCATGGATANAGGGAGCTTAAAAGTGTATACGATTTAATAAAAATAGACTTTTCNTTAAAACGTTTTTTATTAGCATTTTTTGTTTATTCTTTGGCACTTCAAACAATTATGCTTGTTGCTGCTTATTTTGGAGAAGAGGAAATAATTTGGTCTTCAGATCAAGAAAAAACAATAGGACTAATTGTTAGTATCTTACTAATACAGCTAATAGCCATTTTTGGTGCAATAATTGCCGCAAGAGCATCTGTAAAATATGGTAATATACCTACTTTATTCGTAGCTAATATCCTTTGGGGGCTTATTTGTATATACGCCTATTATATACAAACACCTTTTCAGTTTTATTTGGTTGCTGGATTAGTTGGAATGGTTATGGGTGGATTGCAATCAACTTCAAGAGCCACCTATTCTAAATATTTGCCAAACACAAAAGATACTGCCTCTTACTTTAGTTTTTATGGAGTCACTGAAAAAATAGCTGTTGTTTTTGGAATGACACTTTTCGGATTTGTGGATCAAATAACGGGAAGTATGAGATTATCAGTAATATTCTTTATGCTATTTTTTTTACTTGGCGGTTTCTTGATTTTGAGTATTAATAACAAAAAGCGAAAATTTAATAACAAACAATTGGCATAGATATTGGACATATATAAGTATAAATATAATGTACTTTAAAAATATATAATCAATACTATTTAGTTATCTTTTAATGACATTATGTCATTTACTTGTTATGACAAAAGCAATTTTTTCCGCCATTAATGATTTTTCTTTAGATAATATTGATTCTGAAGCTGAACTAATACCTCTTATGACATCTGAAGATGAAGAGGCACTTGAAAAAGAGGAATTACCCGAAGTTGTCCCTCTGCTTCCAATAAAAAATACTGTATTATTCCCAGGTGTTGTTATTCCAATTACAGTTGGTAGGGACAAATCCATACAACTAATTAAGGATGCAAACAAATCCAAAAATCCAATTGGTGTTGTGGCACAAAAAGATAAGAAAATTGAAGATCCTACAATTAATGACCTTTATCAAATGGGAACGGTAGCGCAAATTCTTAGAGTTTTAAAAATGCCTGATGGGAGTACAACAATTATAATTCAGGGAAAAAAAAGATTTAAAATTGATAGTTTAATTTCTAACCTTCCTTATCTCAAAGTGAAAATTAGTTCTATTATCGAAAATAAAAAACAAAAGAAAGAGTCTGAATTTAAACTAACTGTTGAATCCATTAAAGAAACTGCAATTAAGATAATTAATGAAAATCAAAATATTCCAAGTGAAGCTTCATTCGCAATTAAAAATATTCAAAGTGATTCATTTTTAATAAATTTTGTTTCTTCAAACATGAATCTAACTGTAAATGATAAACAAAAAATCTTAAGTTCAAAAAATATCAGCGAAAGGGCTTTGTTGTGTCTAAAATATATCAATTTAGAATATCAAAAGCTGGAATTGAAAAATGATATTCAATCTAGAGTAAGAAATGATTTAGACCAACAGCAAAGGGAATACTACCTTCACCAACAGATGAAAACGATTCAAGAGGAACTCGGTGGACATACACAGGAAGAGGAAATAGAAGAATTAAGAAAAAGAGCTTCTAAAAAAATATGGAATGATAAAGTTCAAAGCACATTTGAAAGAGAAATTTCTAAACTACAAAGAATGAATCCCCAAGTTGCTGAATTTTCTGTGCAAAGGAACTATATTGATTTACTACTTGATCTTCCATGGAACCACTTTTCAACTGACAACTTTGATCTTAAAAGATCAGAAAAAGTTTTAAATAGGGATCATTTTGGNTTAGATGAGGTAAAAAAGAGGATACTAGAATATCTCGCTGTTNTAAAGTTAAGAAATGANATGAAATCACCAATTATTTGTCTNCATGGTCCACCTGGAGTAGGTAAAACNTCNTTAGGTAAATCTATCGCAGAAGCAATTGGAAGAGANTACGTNNGNGTNTCACTNGGNGGTNTGAAAGATGAATCTGAGATTAGAGGTCATCGTAAAACATACATAGGAGCNATGCCTGGTAGAATTATNCAAAATATAAAAAAAACTGGAACTTCAAACCCTGTTTTTGTTTTAGATGAAATTGATAAGGTTGGTTTTGGTTCTCAAGGAGATCCCTCTTCTGCACTTCTTGAAGTTTTAGATCCTGAGCAAAATAGTGATTTTTATGATAATTTNCTTGAGTTGGGTTATGANTTATCAAAGGTCATGTTCATTGCAACTGCCAANAATATATCATCTATAAATCCAGCACTTAGAGATAGAATGGAATTTATTAATATAAGTGGTTATACTCTTGAGGAAAAAACAATAATTGCAAAAAAATATTTAGTTCCTAAACAATTAAAAGAACATGGTTTAAATAAAAAAGATTTCATCCTTTCTAAACCAATTATAGAGGTTATAATTGATAAGTATACCCGAGAGTCAGGTGTAAGAGGTNTAGAAAAGCAAATTGCTAAATCAGTAAGATATGCTGCTAAATCAGTTGCAATGGATGAAAAATACTCTTTAAATCCATCTAAAGAAGAAATTAAAGATATCCTTGGCCCTCAGTTAATTAATAGAGAAGTTTTTAAAAACAATAATAAAGCAGGAGTTGTTGTTGGGCTTGCTTGGACTTCTGCAGGTGGAGAAATTCTGTTTATTGAATCGGCCCTATCACCTGGTAAAGGTCAACTTTCAATCACAGGCAATCTTGGAAAAATAATGAAAGAATCAGCAACCATTGCCCTTGAATATATAAAGTCAAATGCAGATTTATTTAATTTAAGTAAAATAGAATTTGACAAATACAATGTTCATATCCACATTCCTGAGGGTGCTACCCCTAAAGATGGGCCGAGCGCAGGTATAACAATGTTAACTTCACTTGTTTCACTTTTCAGCCAAAAAAAAGTAAAAAAGTACTTATCTATGACCGGTGAGATTACGTTGAGAGGCAAGGTNCTTCCTGTTGGCGGAATAAAGGAAAAAATTCTTGCTGCTAAACGATCAAAGATCAAAGAGATAATACTTAGTGAGGAAAANAAAAAGGATGTTGAATTAATCCCAGAGAATTATCTCCAAAATTTAAATTTTCACTACGTTAGCGAAATGAGAGATGTAATTAAATTGTCTGTTACAGATGAAACTGTGTCNAATCCAAAAAACATTTAACTTCTGGATTTATGGTAATTTTGATTCATAATTTAAATTTAAAGTGAAAAGATTTATTCTCTATGCCTGAAAATATAATTTCGGTTGATGGATTTTCATCAACAGGTAAAAGCACACTCGCAAGTAAACTTGCTGAGCACTATAATTTCTATTATTTAAATTCTGGATTAATGTATAGAATCATTAGCTATTTTGCATTAAATAATGGTTGTATAATAAAAGATAAAATCAAGGAATCTCAATTAATTAATAAACTTATTAATTTAAATTTCGATTGGGTGATTGATAAAAACGGAAATGATTCCCTATCATTTGATGGGAAAATATTTGGAGAAGAGATGTATAGCTTTGAGATATCAGATATTGTTAGTTCTGTTGCAAAACTTGAGTCAGTTAGAAAATTTTTATTTACGCAGCAAAAAAATCTTGTACTACAAAAATCAGTTGTTGTTGAAGGAAGAGATATTGGGACTGTTGTATTTCCTGATGCTAAGGTAAAATTTTTTTTAAGTGCAGATTTAGATATAAGAACTACGAGGAGAAATAAGCAAATAGAGGAAAATAATATCTTATTTGATACAAAGAAAGTAGTAGGCAACCTAATAAAGAGGGATAAAACAGATTCTGAGAGAAAGATAGCACCTCTTAAAAAACCCAAAGATGCATTTGAAATTGATACTTCAAAAAAATCAGAGCTAGAAGTATTTAATATTGCTAAAAATTATATAGACACAAATCTTGAATCTTAGAATTTATCTTTTTAAGATTTTTTTATTGAAAGTAAAGATGATTCAAAATCATTAAAAATTTGTTCTCTAGGAATCAAATTAGGTATTATGTTTGCCTTTTCCATTAAATTTTTTGGTTGGTCATTAAGCCCAACTAGAAATACTTTTTTGTCTTTTGTAATTAGATCATTAATTACAGATTCTATTGCGTACAACCCAGATTGATCAATATAAGGCACTTTTTTGAGTCTAATTATTAAGACAGATGCTGTTGATGGGATCTCTTTACTCCTTTGATTAAAATTAGAACTACTTCCAAAGAAAAGGGGCCCTTCAATATCTTTAACAAAAACCTCTTCTTTTAAATTTGACGGAAGTTTGAATTTCCCTTTTTTTATAGGAAAAATATTAAAGCTTTCACTGGTCAAATCCCCAACTTTTTTCATAAATATTAAAGAAGCGATTANTAAACCTATACCAACAGCGTATACCAAGTTCCAAACTGANGAGAGAACCAACACAATTATTAGTATAAAAACCTCAGGCCTTGGCATATAAGGAATGGCTTTTAGACCTTTATAATCCATGACGCCGATTCCTACGGTTATTAAAATACCTGCAAGCACCGCTGCAGGAATTTTCGAAGCAATAGGACCTACGGCCAAGAGAATAAAAAGAAGTAAAAGTCCGGCGATCATTCCAGATAGTCTTGTTTTACCACCTGAATTTATATTTACTACTGTCCTAATGGTAGCTCCTGCACCAGGAATACCCCCAAAGAGAGCTCCAATTGAATTACCAATTCCTTGACCAATTAGCTCTTTGTTGGGTTCATGAATTGTTTTAGTCATATTATCAGCTACAATAGAGGTTAGAAGCGAATCAATTGCCCCTAAAAGTGCGAGTGTAATTGCAGTAAAAATATATTTTGCGACCAGTGTAATATCAAGGACCTTAAATACACCATACTGTATTTCCGGAAGTCCTGAGGGTATGGCTGATATTGGCCTATAATCAATTCCAAATCCGTACGCAACTCCAGAAACTACAAATAAAGCTACAAGAGTACTGGGGACAACGGTTGTTATTCTTTTAAATCCATAAATAATAGCTATTGTAAAAAGGGCTAATAAGAGTTCGGTTATATCAATATTTTTTATGATTCTTGGCATAACATTGAAAGTTCCTAAGACTCCAGAAGCTTCCTTACTAGCCAAGGTTTTAGCTTCTGTCATTATATCAGTCTCAGTTATTTTGTTAGAATTTTTTATTGCAGACTCAAAATCATCTAAAACTAACATCTCATTACTTATTTCGTCATTAAGAGATTTTTGAAGAAGATTACTTTCTGCCTTTTCTTTAAAATTTTCAACAAACTCATTATCTTCTTTTACGTAATAACCCACCGTTGGTGCGATTTGGGTGACTAGAATAATAACGCCTATTGCTGTCATAAAACCTGAAACCACGGGATAAGGTATATATCTTATATATTTTCCAACTCCAATAAAGCCCAATACAATTTGTAAAAGACCAGATAGCAAAAAAACTGCAAGAATAATGGGTAATGCCTTGCTTATAGACCCATCAAAATTGGATAAAATATCTGCAATAAAGACCATACTTACAGCCGTCATAGGAGCAGTAGGACCTGATATCTGGGTCGGAGTACCTCCGAAAAAAGCTGCGAAAAAACTGATAAAAATAGCACCATATAAACCGGCGCTAGGTCCTAATCCAGAACTTAACCCAAATGCAAGTGCAAGTGGGAGAGCAACTATACCAGCAGTTATACCCCCAAAAAAATCACCTCTGAAGTTTGAAAAGTCAAATTTTAATAATTTTTTATACATAAGGACCAAAAATAAAAATAATTTTTAATTAAAAACTCATCTCAAATATAAAATGATTATCGTTTATTAAGGTTTTCTTATTTCTAGTACTAATCTCTTAACTTGTTCTGGAATTTTTTTTGTGAATTTTGAAACAGTAATAGAAATTAAAAAGTTAAATAGCATAGCTATACTACCAAATCCTTCGGGTGAGACTCCGAACCACCATTGAGAAGAATTCCCTCCTCCAAACCATCCGAATTTGAATTTTAGCATATAAATAAGCATCAAAGACATTCCTCCTATCATTCCACAAACAGCACCTTCTTTGTTCATTTTTAAACTAAATATTCCCATTACAATGGCAGGGAAAAAAGATGCAGCGGCAAGTCCAAATGCAAGCGCAACAGTAGCGGCAACAAAACCTGGTGGATTAATACCAAAATATCCCGCTAGCATTACAGCCAAAAAAGAAGAAATTCGAGCTGCGACTAATTCTTGTTTTTCACTTACTTTAGGATGTATAATCCCTTTAATTAAGTCATGAGATATTGACGAGGAAATAACAAGTAAAAGACCAGCAGCAGTTGACAAAGCAGCTGCAAGTGCACCCGCAGCAAGCAGGGCTATTACCCAGTTTGGTAATTGGGCAATTTCTGGGTTTGCTAGTACCATAATGTCTCTGTCAATAATTAACTCATTTATGGTGTTATCAGCNTTGTACTGAATTATTTGGTCATTGTTTTTATCNGTAAACTCGATAAGACCTGTTTCTTCCCATTTTTTAAACCAAGTAGGCATATATGAATATATCTTATTGTTTGTAGTTTCAATAAGATTTATTCTTGCAAACACCGCAATAGCTGGTGCAGTAGTGTACAATATGGCTATAAATAAAAGAGCCCAACCAGCAGATTTTCTAGCATCACTTACCTTTTTTACAGTAAAGAAACGAACAATGACGTGAGGTAAACCAGCGGTCCCTACCATTAGGGCAAGTGTAATCAGAAGCATATCCAACATTGACTTAGTTCCACTCGTATAATTACTAAAACCTAACTCTTTGTGTAACGAATTTAATTTATCAAGAAGGTAAATCCCATTTTGATCTGATGACCCAAATCCAATTTGTGGGATAACCCAACCTGTACTTAGAAATGATATGAAAATTGCTGGAATCAGAAAAGCGAAAATCAGAACACAATATTGAGCGACTTGGGTATATGTAATTCCTTTCATTCCACCTAATACTGCGTAAAATAANACTATAGCCATACCAATAAATACACCGGTGTTAATATCGACTTCAAGATATCTNGAAAAAACNACACCCACNCCTCTCATTTGACCAGCTACGTAGGTAAAAGATACTATTAAAGCACAAAAAACAGCGACCAATCTTGCAGTTGATGAATAGTATCTTTCTCCGATAAAGTCNGGTACAGTAAACTTTCCAAATTTNCTTAAATANGGNGCTAAAAGNAATGCTAANAAAACATATCCACCNGTCCACCCCATNAGATAAACTGACCCATCATAGCCTATNAATGATATAATTCCTGCCATAGAAATAAAAGAAGCAGCTGACATCCAATCAGCAGCAGTAGCCATACCATTTGCNACTGGAGGAACACCTCTNCCGGCNATATAAAATTCTTTAGTGTTTCCAGCCCNAGACCATATTGCNATNCCTATGTACATAGCAAATGATAATCCNACTAAAAGCCAAATCCATATTTNAAGNTCCATTTATTTGAANTTTTTGTCNAGTTTATTCATTAGATAGATGTATATAAAAATTAAAATCACAAAAATATAAATAGAGCCTTGTTGTGAAAACCAAAACCCAAGGGGGAAACCTCCAATTTGGAATTCATTTAAATATTCTACGAGGAGAATGCCAAACCCAAAAGAAACAGTAAACCAGACTGCAAGAAGAATTGAAACGAGTTTTAAGTTAGATTTCCAATATTCGTTGTTGTTGGAATTAGTTTTTTTCAATTTTTTAAAATTTTTTTAATGTACAAAAAACAATTTAGAGTGTAATAGAAGTTCACTTTTTTAATTTCAATATTCAAATTTTTAAGAATATTCGATCGAATTATTTTAAAATTATCGTTGTTAATAATCGATTTAAGTATATATTTGCACACTCTTTGATTAAGTGGAGCGGAGCAATAATAACCCTTCTGTTAATTTCAATTAAAGCTTCACAAATTATTAACAGGATACAAATTTTAGAATAATGGCTAAGGAACAAAAAGAAAAAAAAGAAAAACCTAAAAAAGATGAAACTAAAAATAAAGTTGCATCAACCAAAAAAAAATTAACTACCAAAAAAACTTCACAAAAAACTCCTTCAACTAAAGAGGTTAGTAAAGCACAAAAAAAAGAAACCAAACCTAAGAAAGCTAAATCAGTTTCAGAAAAAAAAGAATCGGCTAAAACTAAGTCTCAAGAGCCAAAATCTAAAAAAGTAGAAGATTCCAAGTCTACCAAACCAAAGTCTCCCAAAAAGACTGTATCTAAAACAAAGCTAGAAAAAGAGTCTTCAAAAATTAAAAGCGATACAGAAGAGAAAACTGAAAAGGTTAAGTCATCTTCAAAAAAACAAAATAAAACAAAAGAAAAAATTGATAAAGATCTAGCATCTTTTGATTGGCATTTCTACGAAGAAGGTCTTGATGAAATCGATAATAAAAAAATCGAAGAATTCGAAAACCTAGTGTCTAAAAATTTTGTAGAAACAACAGATGAAGATGTAATTGAAGGTACTGTTGTACACAAGACAGATAGAGAGGCTATTATTGACATAAACGCTAAATCAGAAGGAGTTATTTCATTAAATGAATTCAGATACAACCAAAATTTAAAAATTGGTGATAAAGTTGAAGTTATAGTTGACATGAGAGAAGATAAAACAGGTCAATTAATTCTATCACATAGAAAAGCTAGAACTATAAAAGCTTGGGAACGAGTTAACAATGCGCACTACAGTGGAGAAATTGTAAATGGTTACGTTAAATGTAGAACAAAAGGAGGAATGATTGTTGACGTATTTGGAATAGAAGCATTTCTACCTGGTTCTCAAATTGATGTTAAACCAATTAGAGATTATGACCAGTTTGTGGACAAAACTATGGAATTTAAAGTAGTAAAAATTAATCATGAATTCAAAAATGTAGTTGTCTCTCACAAAGCTCTTATAGAAGCAGATATTGAAGAACAAAAGAAAGAGATTATAGGTCAGTTAGAGAAGGGACAAGTTCTAGAGGGCACTGTCAAAAACATTACATCATATGGGGTTTTTATAGATCTTGGAGGTGTTGACGGTTTAATTCACATAACTGATTTATCGTGGAGTAGAATTATTCATCCTAGTGAAATTCTTGAATTGGATCAAAAGCTTAATGTAGTTATTTTAGATTTTGATGACAATAAATCTAGAATTCAACTTGGATTGAAACAACTAAGTGATCATCCTTGGGATAAATTAGGTGAAGATGTTAAAGAGGGTTCAACTGTTAAAGGAAAAGTGGTTGTGATTGCAGATTATGGAGCTTTCATAGAGATTGAAGATGGAGTCGAAGGACTTGTTCATGTTTCAGAAATGTCATGGTCAACTCATCTTAGATCTGCTCAAGACTTTGTAAATGTTGGTGACCAAGTTGAAGCTCAAATTCTAACCATGGATAGAGAATCAAGAAAAATGTCACTAGGAATTAAACAATTGACGCAAGACCCTTGGACTGATATTACTTCTAAATATCCTGTAGGATCTAAACATAAAGGCATAGTTAGAAACTTTACAAACTTTGGTGTTTTTATTGAACTAGAAGAGGGAATTGATGGATTGGTTTACATATCCGATTTATCATGGACTAAAAAAGTAAAACACCCGTCTGAAATTTTGACAGTTGGTGATAATATTGATGTAATCGTTTTGGAATTAGATGTTCAAGGAAGAAAGTTAAGTCTTGGTCATAAACAAACACAAGATAATCCATGGGATAAATACGAAAAAGAGTTTTCCGAGGGCACCGTTCATGAAATAGAGTTGACAGATATAGTTGACAAAGGAGCTACCATAAATTTTAATGAAAACATAACTGCCTTTGTACCATCAAGACATATGGAAAAAGAAGATGGAAGTAGATTAGGTCTCAAAGAAAAAGTTAAATTTAAGATTATCGAATTTAATAAGGATTTTAAAAGAGTAGTCGCTTCCCATACTTCTACATTTAGAAATGATGATAAAAAAAATAAAGCTAAAATAAAAAATCAATCTATGTTGGAATCTAATGAAAAAGCTACACTTGGTGACATAGACGCGCTAGCAGACCTGAAAGAAAAAATGGATAAAAAGTAATT
>PBVB01000021.1 GCA_002728075.1 Flavobacteriaceae bacterium | reverse complement strand
AATAAATGGTTATGATTACATTCTTTTGTCGCCTGGTCCTGGAATACCAAAAGAATCGGGTTTATTGAATGAAGTAATTAAAAAATATCATAAGACTAAAAGTATCTTGGGAGTATGTTTGGGAATGCAAGCAATAGGGGAAGTTTTTGGTGGTGAAATTGAGAATTTAAAAAATGTATATCATGGAGTTGAAACAAGCATTAAAATTATTGATCACGAAAAATTATTTCTAGATATTCCAAAAAACATAATGGTAGGAAGATATCATTCATGGGTTGTTAAGCAACCCTTACCAATTTGTCTTAAAGCGACATCATTCGATAAGAAAGGTCACCTAATGTCTTTAAGACACAAAAATTATAAAGTATTTGGAGTTCAATTTCATCCCGAATCAATATTGACGAAATACGGAAAAAAAATTCTTCAAAATTGGATAAATGATTAGTATGAAAAATATTATAGAAAAATTAATCGCTAAAGAATACTTGACTACATCAGAGGCGGAAAAATCTCTTATTGAAATAACTGAAGGAAAACATGATGATATTATAATATCTTCTTTTTTAACCATTTTCATGATGAGAAGTGTTTCTATTGATGAATTAAATGGTTTTAGAAATGCTTTACTTAATTTATGTGTTAAGATAGATTTGTCAGATTACGATACAATTGATTTGTGCGGTACAGGAGGAGATGAAAAAAATACTTTCAATATTTCAACTTTGTCCTCTTTTGTTACTGCTGGCTCTGGTATTAAAGTTGCAAAGCACGGAAACTATGGAGTTTCCTCCAATTGCGGTTCAAGTAATGTTTTGGAATTTTTAGGGATTAATTTTTCGAATGATGAAAGTTTTTTAAAAAGTTGTATCGATAAAGCTGGAATATGTTTTCTACACGCTCCATTATTTCACCCAGCAATGAAAAATGTAGCTTCTGTTAGAAAAAACTTAGGGGTTAAAACCTTTTTTAATATTTTGGGACCTCTTGTAAATCCTGTTAATCCTAAGAATCAACTTACTGGCGTTTATAATCTAGAAACTGCAAGATTATATGGCTATCTTTTCCAAAAAACAAATAAAAACTATACAATTACTTATTCGTTAGATGGCTACGACGAAATTTCTCTAACTGGTCCAACAAAATTGATTCGAAATTCTGGAGAATTTATTTTCGAGCCTCATCATTTTGGATATAACAGTGTAACAAAAGATTCAATCAGTGGAGGAAATAGTGTAAAAGAATCCGCTTTTATTTTTAAATCCATATTAGAAGGAAATGGTTCGGAGGAACAAAATAATGTTGTTTGTGCTAACGCGGCGATGGCAATATCCACATCTAAAAAATTAAATATTGATGAATCTATAAAAATAGCTGAGGATTCATTACATAATAAAAAAGCTCTCAAGTCTTTTGAAAAACTAGTTAAAATTTAAAAACATGTCTATTTTAAAAAACATTGTAATTGACATAAAGAAAGAACTGAGACTTAAAAAAAGTATTATTCCTATATCGGAGTATGAAAAAATGTCTCTGTTTAAAAGAAATACAATTTCAATGAGTGATTCAATTAAAAAGGATAATTTTGGAATTATAGCCGAATTCAAAAGACGTTCTCCATCAAAAAATGAAATTAACAATAAATTATCTGTCAACGATGTTTGTAGAAATTATCAAGTTTTTGGTGCAAGCGGATTATCAGTACTAACTAACTTAAAGTATTTTGGTGGGAGTTTAGAAGATTTGGTCTTAGCTAGATCTACATGTAATTTGCCAATATTAAGAAAGGATTTTATAATAGATGAATATCAAATTTATGAGGCTAAAGCCTACGGGGCTGACATCATTTTACTTATATCTTCAATACTTACAAGGAACGAAATAGTCAATTTATCAAACAAAGCAAAAGACTTGAAATTAGAGGTTCTTTTAGAAGTTCATAATACAGATGAACTGAAAAAAGGGTTAGTCGAAAATGTCGATATTATAGGAGTAAATAATCGAAACCTTAAATCTTTTAAAACTGATTTAAAAATAAGTGAAAAACTTTTCAATCAAATACCCAATGAATTTTTAAAAATTTCAGAAAGTGGACTAAATAACGATAATTATATAAAAAAATTAAAGAAAATTGGTTATCAAGGTTTTTTGATAGGAGAAAAATTTATGGCATCTAATGACCCAGGTAAAGAGTTAAAAAAAACTTTAGAAAATTTAACTTATGAAAATTAAAATTTGTGGATTAAAATTTAAATCAAATATTTTGGGTCTTTCTATATTAGAACCAGAATACATGGGTTTTATTTTTTGGGAAAAATCAAAAAGATTTGTTACGGGTTCGACTCCTAATCTCACGCAAACCAAAATAAAAAAAACAGGAGTTTTTGTAAATGCTGATTTTGAAAAAATTAAGAATAAGGTTCTTGTCCATAAATTAAAGGCTATTCAGCTCCATGGTCTTGAATCCCCTGAATTTTGTAAAAAAATAAAGGGTTTAGGAGTTGAAATTATTAAAGCTTTCAGTGTAGATGAAAATTTTAGTTTTAATATTCTAGAAAAGTATGAGTTTTGTAGTGACTATTTTTTATTTGACACAAAAGGAAAATATCCTGGGGGAAATGGTATTTCTTTTGACTGGAAAGTTTTAAGAAACTATAAATACGAAAAAAAGTTTTTTCTTAGTGGAGGAATTGGTATTGAAAGTATAGATACTATAAAAAAAATAAAAAATCTAGGTCTACCCCTATTCTGCGTTGATATTAACAGCAGATTCGAACTAAATCCGGGAAAAAAAAATATAGAATTGATTAAATCTTTTAAAAATAGTTTAGAAAATGAAATATAAAGTTGACGAAAATGGTTTTTATGGCAATTTTGGAGGAGCTTACATTCCTGAAATGTTATATCCAAACATTGATGAATTAAAAAGGAATTATCTTGAAATAATTAATTCACAAAACTTTAGAAAAGATTTTGAAAAATTATTATCCGAATACGTAGGAAGACCTACTCCTCTTTACTTTGCTCAAAGGCTTTCTAAAAAATACAATACAAAAATTTACTTAAAAAGAGAGGACCTTTGTCATACAGGAGCTCACAAAATAAACAATACTATTGGACAAATTTTATTAGCTAAAAACTTGAACAAAAAGAGAATTATTGCTGAAACAGGAGCTGGACAACATGGAGTTGCCACAGCAACAGTTTGTGCATTAATGGGAATTGATTGTGTAATATACATGGGTGAGGTTGACATTAAACGTCAAGCACCAAATGTAGCACGCATGAAAATGCTTGGTGCACAGGTGAGGGAAGCAAAGTCTGGAAGCAAAACTCTCAAAGATGCAACTAATGAAGCAATGAGAGATTGGATTAATAATCCTATAGATACTCATTATATTATTGGTTCAGTAGTAGGTCCACATCCTTATCCTGATATGGTTACTCGTTTACAATCTGTAATTAGCAAAGAAGTCAAAACACAACTTTTAGAAAAGGAAGGTAGAGATTATCCAGACTATCTTGTTGCATGTGTCGGTGGGGGAAGTAATGCGGCAGGTTTATATTACCATTATTTGAATAATGAAAAAGTGAAAATAATAGCAGTTGAAGCAGCAGGCAAAGGAATTGATTCTGGTGAAAGTGCAGCTACAATTAAATTAGGTAAAATTGGAATTATGCATGGTAGTAAAACATTACTTATGCAAAACGACGACGGACAAATAATTGAACCTTATTCAATTTCAGCAGGTTTAGATTATCCTGGGATAGGTCCTCTTCATTCTCATTTGTATGAAACAGAAAGAGCAAAATTTGTTTCAGTTAATGACAGTGAGGCGATGGATTGGGGTCTAGCTTTATCTCAGATAGAAGGAATTATACCTGCAATTGAAACTGCCCATGCCTTTTCTATATTGGATACAATGGCTTTCAAAAAAGATGACATACTTGTATTTAATTGTTCTGGAAGAGGTGACAAGGACTTAGAAACTTATATTAAATATTTTAAACTTTAATGAATCGAATACAGAAAAAATTAAAAGAAGAAAAAAAAATACTTTCTGTTTATTTTACTGCTGGCTTTCCTAAATTGAATGACACAAAAAAAATTATATCCAGACTAGAAAAANATAATGTAGATTTAATTGAAGTAGGAATTCCATTCTCAGACCCACTGGCTGATGGTGAAACNATCCAAAAAAGTTCAAAAAAAGCAATTGAAAATGGNATGACAATTACTACACTTTTTTCTCAATTAAAAGATTTAAGGNAAAAAGTAAAAATTCCAGTCATCCTTATGGGTTATTTAAATCCGATCATTCAATTTGGTATTGAAAAATTCTGTATCAAATGTAAAGAAATCGGTATAGATGGATTAATTATNCCAGACCTACCTGTTGAGATATATATTGAAGAGTACAAAAGTCTCTTTAACAAAAATGATCTATTAAATATTTTTTTAATAACCCCTCAAACATCTGAAGAAAGAATTAAATTAATAGATAAAAATTCAAATGGGTTTATTTATATGGTTAGCAGTTCGTCAATAACAGGATCAAAGAAGAATTTAGAAGATAACAGTTTTAAATATTTTGATAAAATTTCAAATATGAATTTAAATAATCCTTCAATAGTTGGATTTGGTATAAGTAATCGTGAAACCTATCANAAAGTCATAGAAAAGAGTAAAGGCGCAATTATAGGATCAGCCTTTATAAATTTTATCGAACAAAATGGTATAGAGTATATAGGAAAATTTGTAAAAAAATTTAGATGATTATCTTATGAAAACAGGTTCACTAGAATTCTTTGTTTCATTTTCACTGAATGAATATCCAGCTGAATTAAATCCAAGTATATGTTCTAAATTTTTCGAATTATTATCAATAATATATCTAGCCATAAGTCCCCTCGCTTTCTTAGCATAAAAAGAAATTATTTTTAGTTTTCCATTTTTATAATCCTTAAATATTGGACTTATTATTTGAGCTTCTATTTTATTTGAATCNACAGCATTAAAATATTCTTTACTAGCTAGATTTAGCAAAATATCATCCCCCGATGATTCGGAATTTAGGTAATCAGTGACTAGATCAATCCAAAATTCATGAAGGTAATTTCTCTTTCCTAACTTGATTTTTGTTCCCATCTCGAGTCGATAAGGTTGGATCAAATCAAGAGGTTTTAAAATTCCATACAATCCAGAAAGAATTCTTAAATTATTTTGCATGGTTTTTATATTTGAAGCCGAAATAGAATATGCATCAAACCCGGAATATACATCACCATCAAATGTATAAATACATGGTCTAAAACTAGAGTCAGATTTTATATTATATGAAAGATTGAAATTTTGGTTTCTATTCCAATTTAGCTGAGCTAATTTTTCTGAAACACCGAGTAAATTTCCTAATGAACTTACTGACATTTCTTTAAGTTTAGAAATAATCACACTAGTTTGTTTTGGAAAAATTGGACTTGTAAACCTATCAAAAGGTATTTCGGATGTTAAGTTTAAAGATTTTGCTGGAGAAATAAGAATTTTCATCATTTACTTTTAATCTCAAATTTAATAGCTTTTTTTATAAATCAAAATTCAAAATTTGATTCCTCAAAGTAAATCCCTATGCTTGGAATATATCCTCCATTTTTTTAAAACTTCTGAAATATCTTTTGGTAAATCAGAAGTAAATTTCATTTTTTTTTCATTTACTGGGTGAATAAAACCAATTGTTTTAGCATGAAGGGCTTGCCTTGGTAGAATTTTAAAACAGTTGTCAACAAACTGTTTATATTTAGAGAATCTTGTTCCTTTTAAAATAGTATTTCCACCGTACCGTTCGTCATTAAATAATGTATGGCCGATATGTTTCATATGAACACGGATTTGGTGAGTCCTTCCCGTTTCCAAATTACATTCTAGCAAAGTAACATATCCAAACCTTTCAACTACCTTAAAATGGGTTATTGCATTTTTTCCTATTTCGTTTTCAGGATAGACAGACATTCTTAATCTATTTTTTTTGTCTCGTGCAATATTAGCATTTATACTTCCATTATCTTGATTTACATTACCCCATACCAAGGCTTGATATGTTCTATCAACCGTTTTTCCATAAAATTGATTAGCTAGACTTTTCATAGCTATATCACTTTTAGCNACCAAAATTAGACCACTTGTATCCTTATCTAAACGATGAACGAGTCCGGGTCTTTCGTTTGAATTAATAGGTAGATTTTTGAAATGATATAGTAATGCGTTTACTAATGTTCCTGAATAATTTCCATGTCCTGGATGTACGACCAATCCCGCTTGTTTATTTATGACTATGAGGTGCTCATCCTCATAAACAACATCTAAAGNTATTTTTTCTGGTTTTAATAAATTTTCGAAAGGCGGATGAGGTAATGTTACTTTAACTGTATCTTTTGGTTTGATTTTGTGATTAGGTTTTACAGAAGTTTCATTAACAAAAATAAAACCAGATTTTGCTGCCATTTGAATTTTATTTCTCGACAAATTTTCAATNCTGTTTATTAAAAACTTATCTACCCTTAAGGGTTTTTGTCCTGCATCTGCCTCAAAAGTGAAATGCTCATATAGATTCTCTTCTTCGATGATTCTATTTTTTTCCATTACCTAACACCAAATCTATTTTTTTCCTTTGCGGAAGAATATGACCTGGTTCAATTTTTTTTCCCTCATGACGCATCTCAAGAACCATATCCTTGCCTATATTGTCNTTATAAATTAATTCTCCAAGTTCAAATCCAACAGCATTTAGGAGAGTTTCGGCGTTTCTAAGAGTAATCTGGATAAGATTTGGAACTTTCATTTTTTTATATCCAACAGGATTTAATGTTAAATAAATTTTTCTTCCCTTTTTAACTTCCATGTCATGATTTGGAAACTGTTCTAAAANNGTCAATGGTGGGTAATTTGGATTAAATTTTGCAGAATCTATAATTATAATTTTTAAAGATTTATTTTTAGTAGTTTCAATAGCTTTAGAAACATTAAGACCAAACAATTTAGGAACTTTAACATAGTTGTTATGTTCGGTAACAAAGCCCAGTCCAAAATAGATTATAAAGTATATAAGTAGAGTTAACATAATAATATAAAATAAGTTCTTGAAGAAAACATTACTAATTATAAACCTAAACAATTTCATTTCTCAAATCTATAATAATTTAATTAAAGCGAATGAATTCATCAATTCAATTATTACCTTTATCATTATTTACAGATGAAAGTAATCGGAGTAGCTTGTGGTGGATACACCTCTGAAAGAGAAATTTCTCTTAAAAGTGGAAACCTCATATTTAATTTAATTAAGGATTCAAAATTTGAATGTTATAAAATTGATGTAAATAAAAAGAAATATACAGTAATTGATAAATTCGAAAAGAATTTTTTACTTAATAAAAAAAACTTTCGATTTGTTAAAAATGATTTAAGCATTTCGTTTGATTACATTATAAATTTAGTGCATGGAAGTCCAGGAGAGGACGGAAAGATTACAAAAAAATTAGAAGATTTAGGCATTTCTCACTCGACATGCAATTCATCAACAGCAGAATTGACATTCAACAAAAAAAAATGTGTAGAGATGGTAAATAAAATTGGAATAAATACTGCAAAAAGTTTATTAATCAAGAAAGGTTATGATTTTAGTGAAAAAGAAATTAGGGATAAAATTGGATTTCCATGTTTTGTAAAACCAAATCAATCGGGCAGTAGCTTTGGAATCAGTAAAGTGTATCTTCAGAAAGAACTGAAGCCGGCTATTAAAAAAGCTTTCAAAGAAGACAACGAAATTATCATAGAATCATATTTAAATGGAAGAGAAGTTACTGTGGGAATATATAAATTAAATGGGAAGGTTGAAGTACTCCCTATAACAGAAATTGTAAGTGAAAATGATTTTTTTGATTACAAAGCCAAATATGAGGGCGAGTCCGATGAAATAACACCTGCAATACTGCCGATAGAACTTGAACGAAAAGTTAAAAAAGATGCACTGAATTTATATAAAAAATTAAATTTAAGAGGAATTACAAGGACTGAATTCATTTTTAAAAAAAATATCCCTTATTTTTTAGAAACTAACACAATTCCAGGAATGACAGCAAAAAGCATNATACCACAACAATTTAAAGCTGCAAATAAAAACTTAAAAAAAATTATTTTAGATATGATAAATGAAGGATTAAAATGAAAAAAGCTATTTTCCCTGGATCATTCGATCCTTTTACAAATGGTCACAAAGATATTGTAGATCAAGCATTAAATGTTTTTGACGAAATAATTATTGCAGTCGGAAAAAACTCATCAAAGTCGTACATGTTCAGTTTAAAAGAGAGGATAAGTTTTATTAAAAAATCATTTGAGACTAATTCTAAAATCACAATTGAGTCTTACTCAGATTTAACGATAAATTTTTGTGAATCACAAAATATAAACTTTTTAATTCGTGGATTAAGAAATACTAACGATTTTTTGTTTGAAAAAGATACCAAAAATATTCAAGAAACCTTTTCAAGTATAAAAACTGTTTATTTCATATCAGGTAAAAACTTTTCTTATGTTAGCAGTACTTTAGTTAGAGATCTAATAAAATTTGGTGGAAAGTATGAACACCTATTGCCGTTCGAATTAAAAAACTGAACTTTTAATTATTAAAGTAGGTCGAAATTATAAGATTGATATTTTGATACATTTGACTTTTAAAAGAAACGATTAATTTCTTATCAATCCATATCGCCTTTTCAATTCCCTCTTTAATTTCTGGGGTGAGTTCTCCATTATAATCAGTTTCCATTAAATACCAAAAAGTCTTCTTTAAACGATATTTCCTATTCCTTTTAAATATGTGATAAGTAGTATTTAAAGGTTTTGTTATTGATAAATTTTCTACTCCTGTTTCTTCTTCTACTTCTCTAATTGCAGCTTTTTGAACCTCTTCGTTTTTGTTTATTCTTCCTTTAGGTAAATCCCATTTCTTATTTCGAAATATAAATAAGAAATGATTTGTTTTTAAATTTCTAACTAAACCTCCAGCAGCTTCAATAAGTTTAAACATATTTAAGAAATAATACCATAACTTGTCTTCCTTGGAATGATATAAATAAAGCATTTTTACTTTTTTTGATTTTAACATTTGTACAACAAATTTTTTATTAGTGAATTTTACATAAAAAAAAGGGGAATCCTCTTTAGGGGATATTATATCTGTTGTTAATAATATAAGCTTTTGATTAAAAAATACTTTATACATTTGCGTATGATTTTCGATAAAAAATTGGCAATTCAAACATCTAAATTACTTTTACAAGTTAATGCAATAAAATTAAATATTGAAAAGCCATTTACTTGGTCAAGTGGAATAAAATCTCCAATATATTGTGATAACAGGCTGATTCTTTCTTATCCCAAAATCAGAAAATTTATTTCAAATGAAATTGCAAAATTCATAAAAACTAAAATCCAGAAAGATTTTTATGTTGCTGGTGTTGCAACAGGGTCAATAGCAATAGGAGTACTTATTGCAGAAATTTTAAAAAAACCTTTTATATATGTTCGGCCAGAACCAAAAGCACATGGCGCTGGTAAACAAATCGAGGGTATGATTTTAAAAAAAGTCCCGGTAGTTGTTATTGAAGACCTTATTAGTACTGGAAAAAGCTCTTTAAATGCAGTTGAAGCACTCCAAAAAAATAACATTGATGTTTTAGGTATTTTCGCTATTTTCTCCTACGGATTAGAAGTTGCTAAAATTAACTTCGAAAAAGCCAATCAAAAATTTTATTCCCTCAGTGACTTTTCAACACTTGTAGAGTGTTCAAAAAAACATATAGGTTTTTCTCAAGATGATCTTGAGAAAGTAAACAATTGGAAAAAAAGTCCTACCAATTGGATAGTTTAGTAAATGATTTTAATATCAGTAATTTTTGGGGTTTCTTTTACTCCGTTTAGATTCAAGACATGGAATCTTTCATAATCATAGAGCCCAATTATTTTTCCTCTTTTGGAATTTCCTTTAATCTTATATTCTAATAATTCGTTTTTGCGATAAAAACTTTTATTAAATTCTTTTAATAGCAGGTCGAAATCCTTGTAGAGAATTATATTATGACTAAAAATATCTAAAAACTTATGAAGTACTTTTTTTAAACTAAAAATATTTTTCATGATAATTTTCATTGAAATTGCGTTATAGTTTTCTGGAAAAGTGATCTGGTTAACGTTAATCCCAACACCAACAATTGACCCCATTAATTTTTTTCCTTTAAACAAATTTTCAATCAGTATGCCTGATATTTTTTTATCATCTGACAAAATGTCGTTTGGCCACTTAATTGATATATTTTTAATTCCAAAACATGCCAAAACTTTTTTTACTGAAAGTGAAGCAATTAAATTCAAACATAATGGTGATGAAAAATATGAATTTTCACCACTTAAAAAAATTGAAAATGTTAGGTTTTTGTTGGGTTGAGAGAGCCAACTTTTACTACCCTGACCTCTTCCTTGAGTTTGATTCTTTGCCCATATAACTAATCCGTTTGAATGATGTTTCTTATTATACAATCTTTTTATTTCATTATTTGAAGAGTCAATGGCATTAATTTTGATTATTTTGTAAGGAATCACAAATTTGTGAGTTATATTGACTAATATAATATTATTTTAAATAAGTATTAATGGCAAAAAAGACTGACGTAGCTGGTAATTTAATTGAAAAAATTGTTGACGGTATTTCAGACGTTAAAGGACAAAATGTTGAAATGATTGATTTAAGAAAAATTGAAAACAGAATTTGTGACTTCTACATTGTTTGCTCTGGAAGTTCAAATACACATGTTTCAGCAATATTAGAATCAGTTAGGAAAAAGGTTAGTAAAAATTTAAAGGAAAAGCCATCTCATACTGAGGGAGAAGAAAATGCAGAATGGATACTTTTAGACTATATTAACGTGGTAGTTCATATTTTTCAAGAACAAGTAAGGGAATATTACAAAATAGAAGATTTATGGGGGGATTGTAAAACCAATATGATTCCAACTAAAATTAATCAATATGTCTAAAAAAATAAATAAAACTCCAAAAATTAACCCATACTGGATTTATGGTATAATTATTGTTATACTGTTGAGCATTAGTTTCTTAGGTGAAGGGAGTATTAAAAGTTCTAATAAGACTAATACATCAGATTTTGAAANATTCCTTCTAAATGGGGATATTGATAAAGTTCTTATTCAAAATGAAAAAATNGCTANAATTTATCTNAAAAGGGANGCNTTAGAAANAAATGAACANAGANTTGTTTCGAANAAAAATTTTTTAGGACANGTTAATGAAAGTGGNCCTCANTATTCTTTTGAATTCGGTGATTTGAAACTTTTTCAAGAAAAACTTGANAANGCAAAATCAAGAAATTTNGATTTTCAATACGAATTTATAACGGTAGAAAATAAATTTTTTGACATAATATTAAGTTTCCTCCCCATCATTATAATTATTGCTGTTTGGATTTTTATTATGAGAAGAATGTCTGGCAATGCTGCAGGTGGAGCTGGGGGACAAATTTTTAATATTGGAAAATCAAAAGCTAAGCTATTTGACGAAAAAAAAGATATAAAAATAACTTTTAAAGATGTTGCTGGACTTGAAGGTGCAAAAGAAGAGGTACAGGAAATTGTTGATTTTCTNAAAAATCCAAAAAAATATACAATACTTGGGGGTAAAATCCCAAAAGGGGCGCTCTTAGTTGGNCAACCGGGTACAGGAAAAACTTTATTAGCAAAAGCTGTAGCTGGAGAGGCAAAAGTTCCATTTTTTTCCTTATCAGGCTCTGATTTTGTTGAGATGTTTGTAGGTGTTGGTGCTTCAAGGGTTAGGGATTTATTCAANCAAGCTAAAGATAAATCTCCTTCGATTGTATTCATAGACGAAATAGATGCGATTGGAAGGGCAAGAGGGAAAAATAATTTTACAGGCTCGAATGATGAAAGGGAGAATACACTCAACCAACTTTTGACTGAGATGGACGGTTTTGGAACAAACACAAATGTAATTGTTTTAGCAGCGACTAATAGAGCTGATGTTTTAGATAAGGCTTTAATGAGAGCGGGAAGGTTTGACAGACAAATTTATGTTGATTTACCAGATCTTAGAGAGAGAAAAGAAATCTTTGAGGTTCACCTAAAACCACTTAAAAAATNAAAAACTTTGGATATTGATTTTCTAGCTAAACAAACACCAGGTTTTTCAGGAGCTGATATCGCAAACGTATGCAATGAAGCNGCTCTTATTGCTGCTAGAAAAAANCGAAAAAATGTTGGTAAGCANGATTTTTTGGATGCNGTAGATAGAATTGTAGGAGGGCTTGAAAAAAAGAATAAAATTATTTCTCAAGAAGAGAAAAAAACAATTGCATTTCATGAGGCAGGCCATGCTTTAGTTAGCTGGCTCTTAGAATTTGCTGCACCTTTGGTTAAAGTTACAATAGTTCCAAGAGGTAGATCTTTAGGTGCTGCATGGTATTTACCGGAAGAAAGAATGATAGTTAGAACTGAACAAATGCTAGATGAGATGTGTGCAACATTAGGTGGAAGAGCCGCGGAAAAAATAATCTTTAATAAAATTTCTACTGGTGCCCTAAGTGATCTTGAGAAAGTAACGCAACAAGCAAAAGCTATGGTAACAGTTTATGGTTTAAATGATCAAATTGGAAATATAACATTTTATGATTCTAGTGGACAAAGTGATTATAATTTTTCAAAACCTTATTCAGANGAAACAGCTCAAACAATTGACAAGGAAATTTCTAAAATTGTGGAAAAGCAGTTTATTAGGGCATGTAAAATAATTAAATCCCACAAGGCCAAATTGAATAAGTTAGCAAACAGATTGTTAGAAAAAGAAGTTATTTTTAAGGATGATCTTATAAGCATTTTAGGTACTAGGCCCTTTTCAGAAAAGACAGAAACTGTTATTACTCCCAAAAAAAAATAGTTTAAAGTGAATTTCTTAGATATATTTTTTTGGAAGAAAAAACCCCAAAAAAGCAAATATCTACCAGAAAAAAGAGAACCTCTTGAAATTTCATTTGTGAAAAAGTTTACCCTTAATGGAGGAAAATTTCTTTATTGTGAAAATGAAGATGAATTAAGAGTTAATTTTCAAAATATTCTAATTGAGAATNAAATTTCTTTTTCTGAGCTTTTATCTAACGAAAACTCTATTATAGAATATTTTAATATTGATAATAATANCATAAACCCAAAGGCCTTCGTAATGAACTGCGAATTTTTAATCTCGAATCAAGGTTCCGTTATGGTTTCAAATCATCAAATTTTGGATAAAAAACTAAACCAACTACCAGATATTTTAATTATAAGAGCTGTAACTTCAGACTTTAAATNTGATGTTAGTGAAGCCATGAGTGGAATTAAAAATAAATACGGTGAATCCATCCCGTCAAATATCACAAATATTCATCCTACAAACAGACAAACAAAATCAAATTTTATTTCCTATAAAAGAACATCAAAAGATTTATATTTGCTCTTAATGGATGTCAATAAGTGAAAAATTTTTGGGCTCGTTTTTTTTCTGGAATTTTATATGCTTTATTAATAACAATATCAGTTTTTTATTCTCAATTTTCTTTTAAAGCCTTAATCACAATTTTTTCAATTATAGTACTTAAAGAATATTTTAATCTAATCAACTTCAAAAATTATTTTTTTTTAATACTTGTTATATTTTTTGTTTGGACTCCTACAAATTTACTGATAAATAATTATCTAATAATAACCATCTCTATTATTTCATTAATTTCAAGTATTTATTGTACAATTTTACTATTTTTNAAAAGGAATTTTAAATTTTCAAAAATTAATTTTTTCTTTTCATTGTTACAGATAACTTCTTCTTTCTTTTTCATGGTACAAATTCATGAACACGGAAACGTTTTTAGNCCNTTATACTTGTTTTTATTTTTTTCCTCGACATGGATAAATAATATTTTTGCTTATTTGATAGGTTCTAAATTTGGTAAGAATAAAATTTTGGAGGAAATTTCCCCAAATAAAACTTGGGAGGGATTTTTTGGAGGATTTTTTGCATCATTGACTTTTATATATTTTATGGAGCATAATTTTAATCTATTTGATATTTATTGGATAGCTTTAGGAATAATAATACCTGTTTTCTCTTTAATTGGTGACCTTCTACAATCATTTTACAAAAGAAGAGCAAAAATAAAGGATAGTGGGAATTTAATACCTGGCCATGGAGGGGTTTATGATAGAATGGATAGTGTAATTTATTCAGCNATTTATTACTATCTTTTTCTAAAAATAATATAGGTATGTTCCACAAAGAAGGCCATAGAATAATAATTATTTCGTTATTAATAACATCCTGTTTAATCATCANTTTAGAATATTCANTAAACGCTGTTGAANTGAAATTTTTATTAAAATNGTTGTGCNTAATATTTTTNGTCTTAATNCTTCAGTTTTTTCGAAATCCAAAAAGAAAAATTNTGNCTAACGATAAAACAATACTAGCCCCTGCAGATGGAAAAATTGTAATAATTAAAGAAGTTTTTGAAAAAGAATTTTANAATGAAAAAAGATTGCAGGTTTCAATCTTTATGTCTCCTTTTAATGTACATGTTACAAGATACCCCGTNGGTGGTGNAATTATTTTTANCAAATACCANCCAGGTAAATATTTATTTGCGTGGCACCCAAAGTCGTCAGAATTAAATGAAAGAACTAGTGTAGTAATTAAAAATAAAGTTTTTGGAAATATTCTTTACAGGCAAATAGCTGGGGCATTAGCTAGAAGAATAGTAAATTATGCATCTGAAGGAAGGGAAATTAAGCAAGGTGATGAGTCGGGATTTATCAAGTTTGGGTCAAGATTAGATATTTTTTTACCACTAAAAACTAAAGTGAATGTAAGTATAAATCAAATGGTAAAGGGTGGGATAAGCGAGATAGCTTAGATTAACTTGATGTTATATTTTTTTTTAATATTTTAATCTTTTTGACTGCATCAGATTCTTTTTTTATTTCTTTTTCAATTACATTTTTTGGAGCATTATCCGTAAATTTTTTGTTATTTAATTTTTTTCTTATTGATTTNAAAAATCCTTCGGTGTAAGACAATTCATTTTTAAGCTTTTCTTGCTCTAACTCTGAATCTAAATGAAAATTTACTGGAATCGCGAATTCCATGTCGTCTACTATAAAAGTATAGTCTGTAATATCTTTTCCTGAGTTCATTGATTTTATACTTTCTAAATTTCCTAATTTTTTCAAAACTTCAGGATAGGGTAACTTTTCTTCACTACCATCAAATTTTAAATTTAGCAATGTGCTTCCTTTAATAAGTTTTTCTTTTCTAAATTTTCGAATTTCCGAAATGATTTTTTTTGCTCGATCAAAATGATTTAAAATTTTAGAGTCAAACTTTTTTTGAATAGGCCAACTAGTAACCATTATAGATTCTTCTTTTTTGTCCTTTATTTTTTGCCACAATTCCTCAGTAATAAATGGCATAAAAGGGTGGAGTAGTTCAAGATTAATCAAAAATAATTTTTTTATTTTATCAAAATATTGTCTACTAATAGCTTTACCATAGTCAGGTTTAATTGTTTCTAAAAACCATGAACAAAAGTCATCCCAAATTAATTTATAAATGATCATTAATGAATCTGAAATTCTGAAATTATCAAGATTTTTATTTACTTGGTTTATTGTATGGTTAAGATTATTTTCATACCAATTTATAATCTTAGAATTTTTCTCAAAATTTTGATTTTTTTCGTCTACTTCCCATGAAGAAATCAACCTATACGAATTCCAAATTTTATTTGCGAAGTTTTTACCTTGTTTGCAAAGAGATTCATCAAATAATAAATCATTGCCTGCAGAAGAGCTTAACATAAGTCCTACTCTAACAGCATCAGCGCCATATTTACTTATTAATTTTAAAGGGTCAGGTGAATTACCTAGTTGCTTTGACATTTTTTGTCTTTTTTTATCCCTTACTAATCCAGTAAAATAAATATTTTCAAACGGTGCCTTGCCCGTAAATTCATAGCCTGAAATTATCATTCTTATAACCCAAAAGAATATTATATCTGGTCCAGTTACAAGATCTTGGGTAGGATAATAATATTTAAACTCTGAATTTTCAGGTTCACAAATTCCATTAAAAACTGATATTGGCCACAACCAAGATGAAAACCATGTGTCTAATACATCTGGATCCTGAGTGACTTGATTAAAGTCAATATTTTCAAAACCAGGAATTTTTCTGATTTTAACGAGAGCCTTATCCATATTTTCTGCAACAACAAAATCTTCCTCCCCTTTTCCATAATAGAAAACGGGTATTCTATGACCCCACCATAACTGTCTAGAAATATTCCAATCTCTAATATTTTCAAGCCAATGCTTATAGGTATTTTGAAATTTTTTTGGGTGTAGCTTTACTTTTTTAGTTTTAAAAACAGCATCTAGTGCTGGTTTTGAAATATCTTTCATCTTTAAAAACCACTGCTTTGAAATTCTTGGTTCGATTACAACTTTTGTTCTTTCTGAAACTCCAACATTGTGATTATGATTTTCAACCTTTATTAAATAACCTTTTTCTTTCAATTCTTTATGGATTTTTTTTCTAACATCAAACCTATCCATCCCTTTATAATGCATACCATTTTCATTTAGGGTTCCGTTTGAATTAAAAATATTTATACTTTTTAATTTATGTTTTTTACCAATAAGATTATCATTTAAATCATGNGCAGGTGTTATTTTTAAGATACCTGTTCCAAATGTTGAATCAACGTATTCATCNCCAATAATAGGTACCAACCTNTTTGAAATTGGTACGAAAACTTTTTTACCNATGAGATTTTTATATCTTTCNTCGGTCGGANTAACACAAACTGCTGTATCTCCAAAAATTGTTTCGGGCCTAGTTGTAGCAATTGCTATTTGATTACTAGAATTTTCAATTTGATATGAAATATAAAACAATANACCTTGCTTTTCTTCATAAATCACCTCTTCATCTGACAAAGTCGTTTCAGCTTTGGGGTCCCAATTGACCATTTTATTTTCTCTATAAATTAATTTCTTTTCATGAAGTTGGATGAAAACTTTTATTACAGCTTTNTATAAATCGTCATCTAAGGTGAATTTGGTTCTATCCCAATCGCATGAACACCCTATTTTTTTTAATTGCTCTAAAATTATACCTCCGTATTTGTCAGTCCAATCCCAAGCATGTTTTAAAAATTCATCTCTTGAAAGAGATTTCTTTTCAATACCTTTTTCTTTTAAATAAGAAACCACCTTAGCCTCAGTTGCTATTGATGCATGATCTGTGCCAGGAACCCAACAGGAATTCATACCACTCATCCTAGATCGCCTTATTAATATATCTTGAATAGTATTGTTAAGCATATGTCCCATATGTAAAACTCCCGTTACATTTGGAGGAGGAATCACAATAGTGTAAGGTTTCTTTGAATTAGGTTTTGACTGAAAAAATTTTTTTTCTAGCCAATAATTATACCATTTTTCTTCAATTTCAGAAGAGTCAAACTTTGTGGATAAGGGCATTAAGTTATAGTTCTTTAAATAATTTGTTACAAAAATACTTTTAGTTTAATTAAAAAAAAAATAACACTCTATATCACCATCTGATAAAAATATCAAAATTCGTATCTTGTTTATTCAAATAAAGGTTATGAAAAATTTATTGTTTTTTTTTATTGTTATAACTAGTGGCTATATNTTTTCTCAAGAAGTTGGGCCAAAAATAGAATTTGAATCTCTTGAAATCAACTATGGTCAAATATCAAAGGGTGATAACGGAGTAAGGATTTTTAAATTTACCAACTTTGGTTCGGAACCATTAATTATCAATAAAGTATATTCTTCTTGTGGATGTACCATTCCAAAAAAGCCCTCTTCACCAATTAATCCTGGACAAGATGATGAAATTCAAGTAAAATATGATACAAACAGAGTTGGACCAATAAGAAAAATAATAACTGTTTTATCTAATGCTACNAACTCTCCAACAGTATCCCTAAAGATTACNGGAAATGTTGAATAGAAATTTTGACTTGGATATTAAAAGNAATTATTCTCTTGAAAAATCAAATACTTTTGGTTTANATATAGCTTCTGAATCCTTTTTCATTGTTAAAAATTTAAAAGATTTAAAAAATATTTTATCGGAGAATAAAACNAAAAAAATAACTGTTCTTGGTGGAGGTAGCAATATTCTATTCACAAAATTTTTAGATGGGCTATGTTTAAAAATTGATTTAAAAGGGATAGATATTATTGAAGAAAACAAAAACAATGTTGTTATTAATGTAATGGCCGGTGAGAATTGGCATGATTTTGTTCTATGGTGTGTCAATAAGGGTTTTGGAGGTATTGAAAATTTGTCTCTAATTCCAGGTCTTGTGGGTGCCGCACCAATACAAAACATTGGAGCCTATGGTGTTGAATTGAAAGATGTTTTTATAAGTTGTAACACAGTAAATATTAAGGATCAAACAGAAAAAGAATTTGATCAAAAAAATTGTTTATTTGGTTATAGGACGTCGCGTTTTAAAACCATTGATAAAAACATTTATATAATTACATCAATTAAAATAAGACTAACAAAAGAAAAACATAAATACAATATCTCATATGGATCTGTAAAACAGGAAATTGGTAATAGGGAAATAAACTTAGAATCGATTTCTAAAGCGATAATTAAAATTAGAAAAAGTAAATTACCTGATACAAATATTTTAGGCAATTGCGGTAGCTTTTTTAAAAATCCAGTGATTAACGAATCAAAATATTTTAAGCTTAAAAAAAAATTTCCATCTTTGTCTGCATTTAAAGTTGAAAAAAATCAATACAAAATATCAGCAGCTTGGCTTATAGAATTTCTTAAATATAAGGGGAGATCAATTGGAAATGTAGGTGTTTACAAAAATCAAGCTTTGGTTTTAGTAAATTTAGGGGGTGCCACTGGAAAAGAGTTATTATCTCTAGCAAACAAAATAACTTCGGAGGTTTATTATAATTTTAAAATAACCTTACAACCTGAAGTTGAAATATTATAATTAATCTTTATTTTTTGAATCTATTTGAATTGTTACCGGACCCTCGTTCACTATATTTATAATCATATCTGCACCAAAAATACCCCTTATAACTTTTTTACATAATATAGATTCTATCTCATCGCAAAAAGAATTGTAATAATTAATTGCTTTTGGAGNCTTAGCTGCATTAATGAANGATGGTCTGTTTCCTTTTTTCGTTTTAGCAAATAATGTAAATTGNCTTATTATCATCAAGTCACCATTTACATNAANTAAAGAATTATTCATNAATTTTTTTTCATCTCCAAAAATTCTCAAATTANCTATTTTGTTGGCCAACCATGAAANATCTTCTTCATTATCATTAACATCAACNCCCAANAGGANAACCAAACCATGATTTATTTCTCCAATTTTTTTATCTTGTACCGTTACAGATCCGTTTGAAACCCTTTGTATTACTGCCCTCATTTGTTATCTAATTGTTTTTTTATCCTGTATCAAATTAATGTAGCTTTCATACCTATGACTTGAAATTTCACCAGTTAANAATCTTTTTTTNACCTCACATCCAGGTTCATCGATATGAATGCAATTNTTAAATCTACATTTTTTACTAGCTTCAAGCAATTCAGGAAANTATCNATAAATTTCATTTTTTTTCATATCAACTANTCCAAATCCTTTTATACCCGGNGAATCAATTACNCGAGTATTTTTATCTATATCATACATTTGAGCAAATGTTGTNGTATGTTGACCTTTATTGGTTGATTTAGAAACTGACTGNGTTTTGAGATTTAATTTTGGATTTAAATAATTAATCAAGGTCGATTTTCCAACACCACTGTTACCTGAAAAAAGAGTAGTCTTATTTTTTATCAAATCTAAGATTTTTAAAATATCCTTTTTTTTGTGACAAGAAATTAAATGACAATTAATATTTAAATTAAAGTAGATTTTTGTTAGCATTTCAATTTCATCGAGTTCTTCCTTAAGATATGTATCGGATTTACTAAAAACAATTGTAGTAGGGATTTGATAAGCATTTGAGGTAATTAAAAAACGATCTATAAACTCATAATAGATTGTGGGTTTTTTCAATGTAATCACTAAAATTGCTTGGTCTAAATTACTTGCCAGAATGTGGGTTTCTTTCGAAAGGTTTACTGATTTTCTTATTATATAATTTTTTCGAGGAAAAATTTTCAAAATTTCTCCTTTACTTTCCTCTTGGGATTTTGTAAATTTTACATAATCACCAACAGAAATTGGATTGGTATGCTTAACATTAAGTAATCTTAATTTACCCCTTGCTATGCATTTGTAAATTTTATTCTCTACTACACTTTTTACAAGGTAGCTGTTGCCAGTTGACTTATATACAATTCCTTTAATTACCTATCTTTTATTCTAAATATAGTCTAGTTATTTAAAACAAACAATTAAACCTTGAATTGCTATATTTGTTTAAAAGAAAAATATTGCTTGCAAAAAAAGTAATTCTATTGATCTTAGATGGTTGGGGTAAATCCTCAAATCTAAATGAATCAGCCATAGCAAATGCAAAAACACCTTTTATAGATAAACTTCTAGATAAATATTCTAGCGCAGAATTAATTACTAATGGAAATCTTGTAGGTCTCCCGGGTAATCAAATGGGAAATAGTGAGGTAGGACACCTAAATATATCCGCAGGAAGAATCGTATATCAAGATTTATTAAAAATAGATAAATCTATTTATGATAAATCATTTAGAAAAAATAAGCTCATTATTAATGCTATTGATTATTCCAAGAAAAAAAATAAATCAATACATTTAATGGGTTTGTTGTCAGACGGAGGTGTTCACTCACATATTAGTCACTTAGAAGAATTATTATTAATTCTTAGGGAAAAATCTTGCAAAAATGTTTATTTACATCTATTCACAGATGGAAGAGATGTTGATCCGAAGTCAGGTGTCAAATATTTAAAAAGGCTAGAGGCTTTTTTAAAAAAAACAACAGGAAAAATAGTCTCAATCATCGGTCGTTACTATTCAATGGACAGAGATTTGAATTTTGACAGGACNAGAAAAGCGTATAAATTGATTGTTGATGGTGTTGGAAAAAAAACAAATGACTTCATAAAAGAAATTGAATTATCATATAACAAAAATCTAACAGACGAGTTTTTAGAACCTTTATTTCTAGGAGAAAAAAGTTGTTTAATTGGAGAAGGAGATGTTGTTATTTCGTTCAATTTTAGATCTGATAGAATGAGGCAAATTACAAGAATGTTGTCACAGAGGGATTTTTCTTACGGCGGCTCAAAGCCACTCAATCTATATTATTTAACTATGACTAACTATGATGACACCCTGAAAGGTATTAGAATACTATTTGAAAAAGAAAATATTATAAATACTCTTGGAGAAGTGATTTCAAAAAATGGTAAAAAACAACTCAGAGTAGCTGAAACAGAAAAATACCCTCATGTAACTTATTTTTTTAATGGTGGTAGAGAAACTCCTTTTAAAAATGAAAAACGAATATTATGCCAATCACCTCCAGTAGCAACATATGACTTAAAGCCTGAAATGAGTGCTTTAGAAGTTAGGGATGCAGTAGTCAACTCTATTTTAAAAAATAAATTTGATTTCGTATGCGTAAACTTTGCAAATCCNGATATGGTTGGACATACGGGCGACTTCAATGCAGCAATTAAAGCTTGTGAAACTGTTGACCATTGCACTAACAAAATAGTTTCAGAAGGTATTAAAAANGNGTACTCAATAGTTATTATTGCTGATCACGGAAATTGNGAAAAAATGAAAAATTCAGATGGGACNCCTAACACNGCTCACACGACTAATCCNGTTCCAATAATTTTAGTAGAAAAGGAAAAAAGAAAAATAATTAATGGTATCCTAGCAAATGTCGCACCTACTATATTGGAAATCATGGGGATTGAAAAACCAAATGAAATGGATCAAAAATCATTATTATCAAATTGAGTTTTATTAATTTTAAAAACATGAAAATTAAATTGTTTTTTATTTTTTTTCTAACATTCACCCAAATAAGTTGTGATTCAAATCTAACTCAAAAAAAGAGCGTTTACTTAAAAAACATCCAAATCCCCGACAGTTTGAAAGGAAAAGATCTAGAAGGAAATGAAATTCTTTTAGGGGAGATAAATATTGATCAGCTCAAAGAATTTACAAAACATTGGTCAAGCAACTACAATCCCAATTCTGATATACTTGCAAAAATAAAACCCTTAATTAAAAAAAGAGGTATAGTTTTAATTATGGGTACATGGTGCGAAGACAGCGAGAGAGAAATACCAGGTTTTATTAAGATTTTGGAATCTATAAATTATGATATTAAAAAAATGAGAATCATTGCAGTAGATGAGAATAAAATAACTCCAAATTTCATTGAAAAAGATTATGAATTAATTAATATTCCAACAATAATTTTTTATGATGATGAAAATGAAATTAATAGAATTGTCGAGTTTCCAATTAAAAGTATTGAAGAAGATATTTTAGATATTCTCACCGGAAAAACGTACAAACACGCATATTATAAATGAGTGAAATAATACTAAAATCTAGAGATGAAATTGAATTGATTAGGGAAAGCTCACTTCTTGTCTCGAAAACTCTTGGTATGTTAGCCAGTGAGATCAAACCTGGGATTACCTCACTTGAATTAGACAAAAAAGCCGAAGAATATATTAGAGATAACAAAGCAGAACCTGGATTTTTAGGTTTATATGATTTTCCAAATACTTTGTGTGTGAGTCCTAACGAGCAAGTTGTACATGGAATACCCAATAAAAATATTCTTAAAGAAGGAGACGTGATATCTATTGACTGCGGTGTTTACAAAAACGGTTTTTACGGTGACCATGCATATACCTTTCCTGTTGGAGAAATTAGTATTGAACTAGAAACTCTTTTAAAAACGACTAAGGAATCGTTATACGTTGGCATTGAAAGTTTTAAAGAAGGAAACAGAGTCGGTGACCTTGGGCATTCAATTCAAAATTATTGCGAAAAAAAGGGGTATAGTGTAGTTAGAGAACTGGTAGGTCACGGCATTGGGAAAAATATGCATGAAGGGCCCGAAATTCCCAACTATGGGGTAAGAGGAACAGGAAAAAAATTCGTTAATGGAATGGTTATCGCTATTGAACCTATGATTAATCTTGGAAGCAAAAAACTAAAACAGTTAAATGATGGTTGGACGGTCGTCACATATGACAATAAAGTCTCTGCACACTTTGAACACAACGTAGCTTTAATTGATGGAAGACCAGAATTACTTTCAACTTACAGTTTTATATATGAGGCAATGGGCATTCTAAGTGATGAAGAAAAACCCTTTAAAAAGAGTCGTGAAATTAGTTCTTAATTTTTTTCCGAGACAATTTTTACTAAGTATAAGTCTGATTTT
>PBVB01000020.1 GCA_002728075.1 Flavobacteriaceae bacterium | reverse complement strand
CTTAAACTTCCTAAACTAACATGTCCTTTTATAATTTCTCCAGTCCTTGGGTCTACAACACTTGATCCATAACTCCACCCTCTAGTTGATCTATGGATCCATTGAATCACATTGTATCTGATATCTAACGGGTCAGCATCCTCAGGTAAAATTTCTATCCTGAAAGCATTTTTATAACCCGCATTTTCAAAAGCCTGGTTCCACCACATTCCACCTTCTATAAGGGCAGAGCGAACAGGTTCGGGTGTCCCATTGTCTAAATAGTAAATTATCGGCTCAATAGCTTCACTTATCTTCTCAGAGGGTTTTTTCTTCTTCAATCGATGTCTTAATACATAACTTTTCTTGGTTGATTCATTTACTGGTGTAGAATAATCAAAAAAATGTAAGCCATTGGCTCCAGATCTTGGATCAAATTTTCGAGGAGTGTAATTGTTATCTGGCAGCTCAACGAAAGAATGNTGCTGATGAACTGTGACACTTTTCGGCGAGGGGGTAACTGTTTGCAGTAGTTTTCCTGTTGGAATTCCAGAAAATGTTATCATTACATCAAACTCACTATTTTTGGGGAAATTTTTAGTTCTTTCCAAAAAAATAGCAGATCTGTTCTCATCAATAATATATTTGCCCTCTCCCCTTTTTTCTAATCTGTCTGAAACACCGTGCATATCTTGCATTAAAAAAGGAGTAAGATCAATAAAAATATCTTCTTTTGTAGATTTATAAATTTTAAAACCAAAAAGGACNGANTTNGCAAATGCTTCCTCAATAGATTTTTTTTCGAGCTTGTTGCTAGAACTACTTCTAAAAATTAGATTTGGCTGAACTAACATTATTTTATNCCCCATCTTCTTAAAATAAACTAATCTTTCTTCCCCAAGTTGACCCCTATCAAGACCAATATCATTACTACCTATTCCTTGACTTAGACTACTTACATATAAGAATTCTTTCTCTAAATCTTTGGCTTTATTTAATTTTAAAATTATACGACCATCTTCTGAGCTGTATGAAAATTCAAAAAAACCTTGTAGCACTTTTTCCTGTGGCTCAAAAAAATTAGAATTATCAATTATAAAGTCATCGGAACTTTTAAACGAATAAAGGTTAAAATTTAAAAAAAACAGTAAGAAAAATATGATTTTAAGACGCATTATTTTTATATTTTGGGTCTACTAAAATTAAAGAAAAAAAGAACAGTAAATTTATTTTTTAAATTTAAATGCATATGATTACAAATGATCAAAAAGCAAATCT
Source organism: Flavobacteriaceae bacterium (assembly GCA_002728075.1). Classification (GTDB taxonomy): domain Bacteria; phylum Bacteroidota; class Bacteroidia; order Flavobacteriales; family Flavobacteriaceae; genus TMED96. The sequence goes on along the minus strand of PBVB01000020.1, from coordinate 5,618 downwards.
TAAAAAGCGACTGGTTGCGTTAAGGGGGTATCTTTGACATAGATAGAAAACTCGAAACTTTAAAAGAAATAGAACTTATTACTTCAAAATCAGACTTTTGGAATGACTCAAAAGAAGCTGAAAAAGTAATGAAAAAAATGAAAAGTATTAAAAAGTGGATCANTGATTTTAATCAAATTCAAACCATTTTTGATGACATCGAAATTCTCTTCGAATACCACGAACAAGGGGAAAATACCTCTGAAGAAATTGAAAGATCCTATTCTAAATGCATAAAGCTTCTCGAAGATATAGAGTTTAAAAATATGCTGTCTAATGAAGGGGATAATTTGAGTGCAATTGTTCAAATTAATGCTGGAGCTGGGGGAACAGAGAGTTGTGACTGGGCTGAAATGCTTATGAGGATGTATCTAATGTGGGGAGAAAAGAATTCATTCAAATTAAAAGAACTAAATAACCAATCTGGGGATGTTGCAGGAATTAAAACCGTTACAATTCAAATAGAGGGAGAATATGCTTTTGGTTGGCTCAAAGGAGAAAATGGAGTACACAGGCTAGTTAGAATNTCTCCTTTTGATAGTAATGCAAAACGTCATACTTCCTTTGCATCAGTTTACGTTTATCCACTAGTAGATGAAGAAATCGAAATTGAAATCAATCCATCCGATCTTAAATGGGAAACTATGAGATCAAGTGGAGCTGGTGGTCAAAGTGTCAATAAAATTGAAACGGCAGTAAGATTAAAACATTTACCAACAGGAATAATCGTTGAGAACTCGGAGAGTCGCTCTCAACTTGATAATAAAAATAAAGCATTACATCTTCTAAAATCTCAGCTGTACCAGATAGAGTTAAAAAAAAGAACTTCAGAAAGAGACAAAATTGAAGCTTCAAAAATGAAAATCGAATGGGGTTCTCAAATTAGAAACTATGTCTTCCACCCATATAAATTGGTAAAAGATTTGAGAAGTAATTGTGAAGTNTCAGATGTAGAGTCTGTTATGAATGGCAATCTTGACATATTTCTTAAAGAATNTTTAATGCAATCAGGACAAAAAGATGAGAAAAAAAGTAATTAAAAATATAATTTTTGATTTAGGGGGTGTATTAATTGATTGGAATCCAGATTATGTTTTTAAAAAACTAATTAAAAACAAAACTGATCGTGATTTTTTCTACAATAATATTTGCACATTTGAGTGGAACGAAAACCAAGATATGGGATACCCTTTAAAAAAAGCAACAAGGGAAAGAATAAAATTATTCCCTGAATATGAAAAATTAATTCTCGCATATTATGGAAGATGGGAAGAAATGCTTGGNGGAGAAATATCAGGAACCGTCAAAATACTAAAAANCATTTATCAGAAAGANNAATTCAAACTCCTTGGGCTAACTAATTGGAGCTCAGAAACTTTTCCAGTAGCTTTAAAAAGATTTAAATTTTTAAGATTATTTTCAGGAATTGTAGTTTCAGGGGAAGAAAAAACAAGAAAACCTTTCAATAAAATCTATCAATTAACAATTGACAGATATAATTTGAATTGTGACGAAACTGTATTTATTGATGACAATCTAAGAAATATCAATGCTGCCATTAATTTTGGAATAAAAAAAAGTATACTTTTTATAAATCCAGAAAACTTAGAGGAAGATTTAAAAAAACTTAAAATATTATGAAGTACTTAATTTACCACAACCCTAGGTGTAGAAAATCAAGAGAAGCTCTAAAATATCTTCAAGATAAAGGATGCGATTTTGAGGTTAGATATTACATTAAAAACCTTCTATCAATTGGAGAAATAGCGGAATTATTAGAGTCTTTAAAAATTAAACCTATTGAATTGGTAAGAAAAAACGAAACGATTTGGAAAGAAAATTTTAAAAACAAAGATTTAGATGATAGTCAAATTATAAGTGCCCTCTCAAAATATCCAAAATTAATTGAAAGACCAATAGTCACAAAAGGTAAAATTTCTATAATTGCAAGACCAGTAGATAAATTGTTAAACATTTTATAAAAGAAAAAAATAACTCGAAAAAAATGTCGAGTTTTGCNTAAAAATTTNTNTGAAAAANTTACTTTTCTTAATCGTTTTCTTTTTCTTGGGCTTATATACTAAAGCTCAGAGAAATTACCCATCTGGAGTTAAAAAAATATTTATTACAGGTAAGGTAATCGATATTGACACTGGACAACCCTTAGAATATGCAACTATATTATTTAAAAATCCAAATACACCTAAATTAAATCAAGGAGGTATNACCAATCAAAATGGAGTTTTTAANNTCGAAATAATTCCTGGTNAATACGATATCATAACNGAATACATTTCATTTGAAAAAAATATTNANAAAGNNATNGTCTTAAATAGTTCNNAAAATATNGGTGAAATANANTTNAAAATTTCTNTNTCNAANTTAGATGAAGTTGAATTAATNGGAGAACANACNCAAGTAGAAATAAGATTGGACAAAAGAGTTTATAATGTGGGNAAAGATATAACTGTTAGAGGAGGTAGCGTATCNGATGTTATGAATAATATTCCTTCTGTNTCNGTTGATCCTGAAGGAAATATTTCTTTACGAGGAAATGGTAATGTAAGGATTTTAATAAATGGAAAACCATCTGGCTTAGTTGGGCTTTCTGGTCCTCAGGGNCTGAGACAACTTCCTGCTGAATCAATTGAGAAAGTAGAGGTAATAACATCACCTTCAGCTAGATATGAAGCTTCTGGAACAGCNGGAATTCTTAATATCATACTCAAAAAACAAAATTTAGAGGGCTTTAATGGATCATTAGCGTTGAACTCCGGTTTTCCAAGAGCTGTTGGAAGTAATTTGAATATGAATTTTAGGAAAAACAAAATTAATTTATTTTCAACCATAAGTATAAATGATGCTAAATCCTTGGGAGGTGGTTTATTTGATAGTGAGTATTTCAACGGTGTCAATCCTAGCACATTTACATACGAGGATAGGGATTACGATAGATTAAGAAAGAGGGTTTTCTTAAATCTTGGTATGGAATACTATTTTAACGATGAAACTTCTTTTACAATAAGTGGTTTTACGAGAAATTCTGATAATTTAAGCAATAATTCTACCATCATACAGGATCTTGACCAAAACAAGGAAATATTAAATGAATTTGGAAGATTTCAAGATGAAGAAGAAGACGATATATCAAGCCAATTGACACTTAACTTTACAAAAAAATTTAATAAAAAGGGCCACGAACTTGTAATTGAATTCCAGACCGAAGAAAGTACTGAGGATGAAAGTGATTATGCGTCAAACACAAATACTTTTGACCAATCGTCAATGACAGACGAGACTCAACTAAGAAAGCTACTTCAACTAGACTACGTTTACCCTATTGATAAAGACACCCAATTAGAACTTGGATACAGGGGTAATTTTAGTGATTTAAATACTGATTATAACGTTTTCGATATTCGGAATAATGAAACAACAAGAAATTTAAATTTATCGAACATATTCGTCTTTAATCAAGATGTAAATGCTTACTATACTCAATATGGGAAGAAAATAAATAAATTTTCATACCTACTAGGCCTTAGNGCNGAAACCACTAANCTTNANTTTAATCAGAAAACNTCTCAGGAGTCAAATNAAAAAAAATANACAGACTTATTNCCAACNGTNAATTTATCATANGANTTTAGTNANTCTGAAAATATTACACTNGGNTACAGNAGGAGAATTAGAAGACCNAGNTCTTGGTCATTAAATCCTTTNCANTCCATTACAAGTCTTACTTTTTTTAGACAAGGCAATCCAGATTTAGACCCCTCCTATTCTAATTCATATGATTTAGGATATTTAAAAAGAATAAAAAAGTTTACCTTNAGTGGNTCAGTATATTTTCAAAAAGAAACAGACGTTATTCAAAGAATCACAGAAGAAACGGGTGAAATAGTACGGGTTAGTGAAAATCCAATNGTTGATGTCCCAGCACTAAGATTTACCTCTATTAANTTATCGGAAAATATAAGAACAGGGACCGAGTTNACTCTTACCTATACTCCCAANAGANCTNTGAGATTAAGTGGAAATTTCAACCTTTTTAATTCTGANACCATTGGTAGCTATAAAGGGGACTNGTTTGATGCCAGAATTTTAACTTGGTTTGCAAGAATTAATACTAGTTTTCCACTCCCACTTGGGACAAATGCTCAAATAAACGGTTATTATAGAGGGCCAAGGGAAAATGCTCAAAGAAAAACTAAAGGTCTGGTTGGTTTTTCAGGAGCAATAAATAAGCAAATTTTTAAAAAGAAGGGAACAATTTCATTTAGAGCTTCAGATATATTTAATTCTCAAATTTCAAGAAGTACAACTTTAACAGATAGTTTTGAAAATTATACAGAATTTCAGTGGAGAGCCCCAACCTATATATTGACACTTACCTACAGAGTTAATGAAAACAAATCAAAGAGAAGGAGAAATTCACGTCAATACAATTCAGATGGACAAGAATTTGACTTTGGAGATTAAATCAATTTAAATTAAGTTTTTTTAGACGAAGTCTTACCTTTAATCCATTCAAGAAAAGTCCCAGTTAACCAATAGGGTATAATAAACAATAGCAAAAAAAACATTAGCCAAAATCCTATTGTGAGAATACCTAGAAATGATAAAAAACCTAAATATTGATCGAATTCAAACATATTTTTTAATATTTCTCAAATTTAATTTATTTTTCTAAATAAAATTTCTGTTTTTTAAAAAAATAATTTGCTGAAGTTAAAAACTTAAGCTGAGAAAAATTTGTTGTAATTTTATATATAATTTTATGAAATATAGGATAGAAACAGATACACTAGGTGAAGTAAAGGTTCCAGAAAGTGTCTATTGGGGTCCACAAACTGAAAGATCTAGACAAAATTTTAAAATTGGAACATCCAACCCAATGCCAATTGAAATAATTTATGGTTATGCCCACTTAAAAAAATCAGCTGCAATGGCAAATCATGAGCTTGGTATTTTGGAAAAAAATAAAAAAGATTTAATAGTAAAGGTTTGTGATGAAATTATCGAAGGAAAGCTCGACGACCACTTTCCCCTTGTTATTTGGCAGACTGGTTCTGGCACTCAAACTAATATGAATATTAATGAGGTGATTAGTAATAGAGCACATGTAATTCTTGGAAATAAGTTGGGGGTCGGAAAAAAAGAATTATCTCCTAACGATGATGTTAATATGTCACAATCCTCAAATGATACTTTCCCTACATCTATTCACATTGCAACATATCTAAAAATCAAAGAAGTCACAATTCCTGGGGTTGAAAATCTATTGAGTTCATTAAAAACAAAAGCTAAAGAATTTGAAAAAGTTGTTAAAATTGGCAGAACACACCTAATGGACGCAACTCCTATTACTTTAGGTCAAGAGTTTTCTGGATATTCTTCTCTAATCGAATACGGTTTAGATTCATTAAAATTTTCTCTAAACCACCTATCTGAAATCGCGTTAGGTGGAACAGCAGTTGGAACAGGTATCAATACCCCAAATGGATACAACGATTGTGTTGCTAATTACATATCTGAGTCAACAAATATAAAGTTTGTAACTGCCAAAAATAAATTTG
>PBVB01000019.1 GCA_002728075.1 Flavobacteriaceae bacterium | reverse complement strand
CCAACAACAATCTCTTTAGCAAAACCAAATTTTTTAATTTCTTTATTACATAGAGAAAAACAATTTTTATCTATTAAAGGATTCAATAACTCATTTATTTCGTAAATTCTTTTCTCTAGCCTGTTATTGTCAAAAAAGAGTTCATAGCCATTACAATTAGTATATGATATGTTTTTGTCTCCAAGATCATTTCGAAGTTTCTCTAAACCTCTAATTCTTAATTCCAATAATGATAATAAAACATCATCTGACATTTCTTTGCGGTTTTTTTCAATTTCTGAAATCGAACCAAAGCAAGCAAAACCCGCATTTTTTGTACTAGCTCCCAACGGTAAAATACCCCTCTCGATTAATGCCACTCTGGCATTTTTATTTTCACTTGCGATTTTTAAAGCTGTAAAAGACCCTACAATTCCTCCTCCGATCACCACGTAGTCATAATCTGTAAGCCAATTTCTCTCCCAAAAACTAATATTCTTCAAAATTTATATAACATTAAAAATAGATATGTTTTCAAATTAAATATATTTTCGTAAAATTGTTAAGTAACCTAAACTAATTCATTTTGAAAAACTTTAAAATATTAATTTCAGCACTTTTATTTGTTTCTGTATCTGTTGCTCAATCTAATCCTAACGCGGAATATTGGATAACTTATCAGTACACACCTAAAAAGGGGATGACAGCTAAATTTGAAAGTGCAGTAAAAGCAAAAACAAAAATGTATAATAAGTCGGATAACCCAGTGTACACTGCGATACAAACTACCGGAGAATTGTCTGAAAATGGTAGATACGAGAGGATATTACCCAGAAGAGATATAGAATGGTTTATGAGAGACAACTCCGCCGAAGGTAAATATTGGATGACAAATGTTGATAAATACGTCCAAAAAGGAGAAGGTCCATATGTATGGATTAGAGTAAAGCAACTAAGTATAAATTTTGACAAACCATCACCTGCAAAATATCTGCGTGTACTTACCCGAGTTTTAAAAAATGGAGACAATTCTGACTTTTGGAGATATCTTAGAAGATATTCTGAGGTATTAAAGAAAACCAGACCAGATATAAGATGGACTGTTTTCAGATTGGATTCTGGTGGCAATGCAAACACAATTAGAATTGTAACTGCATACGATGATATGAAAAACCCTCAAGGGACTGCTGAAAATGGAGTTACTAGAGAAGTTTATGATGAAATGTACGAAGGTGCATGGGAAGATGACTTTGATAAATACAATGAAAGATTAATTGAGTGGGCTAGACCTCAATACAATTATTCTCTCAGAGCCGATTTGTCAACTAGCAATTAATTTTAATAACTTTTAAANTTTAAAAAAATGAAAAAAATACTAATAATTATATTATTTATATCTGGGACATTAGGATATTCTCAGAATACATTTAGACTCTGGCATTTTAATGCAAAAGATGGATCAGAAAATGCAATAGCAGCCCTGGCAGATGAATACTGGGGAGATGCTAAATTTAAATCTGGAGGTGTTCAAATTGAAAGAATTGGCATAGGTGACAATGAATGGTCTCATCGAGTAATCGTTTTTGGAGAAATTGGTAAAATTGGTAGAGAAGANGGAGATGTAGATGAAAATGAATGGTCATTGTTTCTTGAAAGATTTAACAATCATGTTGAAGAGTGGGGTACTTCTGCTGCAGGAATGTTTTCAAGCTACGTAGGAGCTGCTCCTAAAGATTTTCCCTACATTCAGTTATATGAAATTAAAGTTTCAAATCCTNCAGCCTTTAAAAAGGCTCATGATAAAATAGTATCGCAGAGTAAAAAAATATTAGGNGATAGACCTGTTGCTTTTGGNAGTTTTGAGATAGGAGGAAATGGTGCAAGTCATTGGGTAGCAGTTGGATCGAAAGGATTTGAAGACTTGATGAAATTCAAGNTTGAAAGCCGAAAAATGGAAAAAGAGTGGTCNGANTATTATAAAATGAGGGGTCCTGTTGTTAANATCTCNAACTTTGTAATAGAAGTNTTAAGGACNTACGGAGGNCTTTAAAAAANTTTGTTTAATAAAAAAACCCCTNTNANAGGGGTTTTTTATTTCATAATTTCAATTCTTTTACCACTCTCATAAAACANACCCATNTTGTCAACAGCAAGGCAAGAGTGAACTGGTATAACATTTAGTTGGTCTCCGATTTTTAAATCTATTTTTTTTTCTAATTTGACAATTCCGTGTTCTTGAGATAATGATTTTATATATCCAATTTTATTACTCACATCCCAGGCTTCTCCAAAATACACATAACCGAATTTGTCATTTTCATTTTCTCTTAAAATATCTTTTGAGAAGTGAACAGAACCTCCATATATTAAAACCTCCTCTCTTTCTTCATAAATGGATACAACCGGACAAATCATTCTTATAGCTATATCTTCAATTTCACAAGAACCGATTTTATATTGGGTAAGGTCATAAAAAATAAAGTTCCCNGGTCTNATNTCNTTTATAAACTCNGGNTATTTNTNTATNGTNCTNCAGGTTGGTGTGTCACCAATNGANATTTGATAATNAGGAAANNCATCNCTTAAAANNTTAATTCTTTCTATNGATTTTTNNAAAACANTTNTGATTTCCNNNTTGTTNNTAGATTTNTATGAATCACCNAAATGTGCNAAAAANCCTAAAAAAGAAATTTTTTNNCTNGTNTTGCAAAANTNNATAATNGATTTTATTTTTTGTTTTTCNTCAANTTTTAATCCAGCCCGATTGTATCCAACATCTATCTTTAGGTATACTTCAATAGAATCTTGTAACTGACTATTCAATATTTTTAGAGGTGAAATAGAATCAATTAAAAGCTTGACCTTGTTTCGTCTAATCATAAAATTTAATTTATCTATTTCTAAAATATTTAATGGGAAGGCTATTGTTATATCATCCCACTCACTTGAAAAAAATTCAGCCATTTTTATTGAAGAAACGGTAATTGAGGTAACCCCTTTTTCCTTAAACCAATTCCCTATCTCTATCGACTGATGGGTTTTGAAATGAGGCCTTAAAATTAAATTGTTCTTATTGGCAACATTAATCATCCTATCCAAATTATTTAAAGCGATGGTTTTATTAACAATTAAAGTTGGAGTTGAAAAATTCATAATTAATAGATAAAATATAATGTAATTGAGTTCACAAAAAAAATTTTTAAAATTTACTGCAATTTTCAAAATTCAGGTCTCCCCCATTATGATTATTTAAAAATCTAATTAAATATTCAGCTGTAGTTGATGGATACGAATGCAAAGGTTCTGGTAAATACTCACTGTACGTATTTGATATGTAATCGTTCATTGCTAATGAAATCTTTTCATCTTCACCTATTTTTTCGCCATTTCTGTAAATTTCTAAGTCCCCATTGTTTTTTTTTTCGAAATTTAAACTTGATGAAATGTAAAATCTTTTACTATATTTTTTTAAAAAAAAGTTTAATTCAGCTGGGGTAATTAAAAAATTATCTATTCCATTCCCAAATGGGTCAATGGTGTATATGTCAAGAGGTCTAATAACGCCTTTTTTTAAATTATCCCTTATACCTCCATTATTTTGAATTACAATATCAGCATTGGTTGTCTCTCTAATCGCTTTGGTATAAAAACAACCAGTTTCACCTCTGCTATGATTGACAGAAGAATATCCTATCTTTTTGTAGAAAGAGGGGTTGTCTTTATATTTCTGAATCAAAAGGTCAATATTTTGATCTTTTTCTAAACTTGCGTTTGATAAATCAATTTTTTCGAACTGAAAGTCTATAATTTTTCCTTGACTTACGGATATAGTAGTCTTAGAAATCATTTCAAGATTTTTCCCTGACATTATCATATAGCCGTTTTCATGTCTTTTCCCATAAATATGATTCGAATGACCCCCTATAACTAAATCTATGTAATTGAATTTTTCTAATATTTTTTCGTCTCCATTCTTCCCTAAGTGGGTTAATGCGACGACAAGATCGACATCAGAGTTTTCATTAAGAATCTTATAATCTTCGAAAACCTGAATTGGATTGGTAAAAAAAAGACCTTTAACTTTTTTTGGATGAGTAAGTGGGAATCTGCCAAAGTTTCCCGTTTCAATTGCTCCGATATAGGCGATTGAAAACCCGTCTTTTTCAATAATCTCAACCCCCTTAACATTGCTCAATTCGCCTTTCCCCCCAGAAAAGTTAGCGCATACGAATGGGAAATTAGCCTGAGAAATTCTATCATTGAGTACATTTTGGCCGTAATCGAATTCGTGATTGCCAATCACACTTATGTCTAGTCCAGTACGGTTCAATAAATCTATTATTGGGAACCCCTTTTCAGAATAATTGTCTACTATAGGATTCCCTGAAAATATGTCACCAGCGCTAACAAAAAAGACTTTGTTTCCCTTCGCTCTTTCGTTGTCAATCAGAGGCTTTATTTTAGAAAAGTTTTCAATCCTAGAGTGTATGTCGTTTATTGAAAAAATAATCACCTTCTCTTGAGCTGATGAAATTAGACATGTGAGAAGAAAGAGAAAAGAAATTTTTTTACGAATAAATCTCATGGAGTAAATATAAAGGTCAAATTTTTAAAAACTCAATTAATTTTTAATTACATATCTAAGTCCGAAAAAAGACCTTATACCTTGATTTGAATAAAACATGTAGGTAGGGTCAAAAGTAAGCCCGAAAGGATTATTTTCATTAACTACAGGACTTCCGTTATTGTCAAATATCACCTGTTTGTCAAATGGGTCAAATGCCCTAGCAATACTATTTAAAGGAGGTTTGAAATTAAATAAATTTTTAACTCCAATAAAAAACTCAAAGTCTGAAACCTTTTTAGTTGCTTGAAGATTTAGAATGTTAAATGTAGGGCTATAGTCAGGTCTAGGGTCCAAAGCACTTAAAAGAGGAAGTTTCATCGGCCCAACTATGTTACCTGTAATATCAAATTTTAATTTTATAAAATTATTATAATAGACCATTTTATAACTTCCTGAAAATTTTTCTGTCAAATAGGGGATGGACTTTTTATTATTTTCCTTAATGTATGTGTCAATAAAGGTTAATCCAATTTGAAAATCTAAGTTATTTGATATCCTACCAAAAAAATCAATACTGCCACCTTGCGAAATTACAATACCATTTAGATTTGAGTAAACTATCTGATTTGGATTGCTATCGTAGTCTGGAATTATTCTATTAGAAAACCGAGTTCTAAAAATACTTGAGTCAATCTTAAAAATCTGTCCTCTTTTTGTGTAATAATCTTTAACATAGTTCAAATTTAAATTCCATGACTTTTCTGGGGATAAGTTTTCTGAAAAAAAAACATCTCTCGCCCCAGTCAGTGCTGCATGATCTTCGGTGAAGACATTTACTATTCTGTAACCTGAACCAAAGCCCATTCTTAAAGTTGAATTTTTCTCTTCATTAGATTTCTTAAAATTAATTCTCGGTGTGAGAACGTTCCCATAATTTGAATTGTAATCATATCTTAAACCCAACAAAAGGGATTTTTCAGAGCCTTTGATTATTTCGTTTTGTATAAAAACTCCGGGTAAATGAGTATTTTCTTTCTTTAAAGTTGCAGGTGTATTATCGTCATATCCTGTATATCTATAGCTTAAACCCAAGGTGTACAAACCTTTTCTTATTTTGAAATTATAAACAGTTTGTAAAAATCCAATTGTTTGTTTTGCATCAAATGACAAAATCCCATAATACGAGTCTTGATAGTGCTGATTGAAACTATATTGAAAAAAGAGATTATCATTATACAAGTACTTCCCAAAAACCTCTACTCGATTTGTATAAATGCTTTCTCCGTAAACATCATCCTTTCCTCTTTCGCTTCTATCCCAATTTGTTTGACCACCCCATCTGTCCTCGTAGAAGTACCTAAAGGCAATATTATTTTTTTTACCACTTAATTTATTGAAAATTGAAATTCTATTTTGAAGAGTTAAGTCAGTAAACCCATCGTTATTTTTATCAATAGGATTTTGATATAAAAAGTGATTTATGCCAAGAAGATTAGTTTTATCTCCAATTAAAAACTTAATCCCAAGATCCGTATTAATCTCTCCCCAGGAGGAAGAAAAACTTTCAACGGATAAGGGGCTTACTTTTTCAGGCACTTTTGTGATTAAATTTATAATTCCTCCAATTGCCTCTGATCCATATAAAGTGGAGGAGGGACCTTTGATTATTTCGATTTGCTCAATTAAAGATTGTGGAATTCCGGTTAAACCATATACCGTTGATAGACCACTAACTATTGGAAGTCCATCTATCAGAACCATCGTGTTGGCACCATCTTGGCCATTTATGTGAATATCCCCAGTGTTACAGACATTACAATTAAGTTGAGTTCGTATTCCATTGATATTTTCAATTGCCTCAAAAATACTTGGTGTTGGATTAGCCTTAAAAAACCCTGCCTTGTATAATTTAATAGGAATTGTGCTATTAAGTTTTGATACACTTCTCAATGTTCCGGAGACCACAATCTCGTCCAGGGATTCGTCATTATTTAATATAATTTCGGTTTCAATAAAATCCTCATTTTCAAATTTGATATTCAAAACTTTTGCTTTAAAACCAACAAAAGAGATAGTGTATTTATTTTCACCTTTTTTCGAAATGATTTCAAATTTCCCAAGGCTATCCGTAATGATGGATTTTTTTAAAGTAGAATTGTAAATTGTAGCTCCATTTAAAAAATTATAATTTTCGTCAAAAACCACTCCTTTTAAAACCTGTCCATTTAGAGGAATTGAAAAAAAAATCAATAAATTGACAAAAATTAATTTAAAACATGTAGAGTAATTTGATTCCTTCAAAACAAAAAGTTCACCACTGCAAAACTAATGAAAAAAACTAAAGAAAAAGACCACTACATAAAAGAAATATTCAAGCTGGAGGAGGCGGGTGAAAAAGTTACAGTTTCTGCTTTGAGTAAACTTTTTAAGGTCTCAAAATCTTCTGTATCAAATATGCTAAAAAAACTTTCCTTGATGGAGTTAGTTGATACATTACCCTATAAGCCAATTAAATTAACTTCCAAGGGAAGAAAATTTGCCAATGAAGTTGTAGCAAAGCACCGGCTAATTGAATCTTTTTTAGTTGAGGTTATGCAATTTAATCCAAACGAAGTCCATGAAATTGCTGAGGAAATTGAACACATTAATTCCCCTGTTTTTTTTAGTAAAGTAAGAAAGATGTTGAAACAAGATACAACAGACCCTCACGGATCTAATATTCCTAAAACGGATTTTTAAAGTTTATTGAAATATTCTTACATAATCAATAATCA
>PBVB01000018.1 GCA_002728075.1 Flavobacteriaceae bacterium | reverse complement strand
AAAAAATAAAAATCTAATTAAAGATTAGTAATGGCAAAAAAAGGGAATAGAATTCAGGTTATATTAGAATGTACCGAACACAAAGACTCAGGTTTACCTGGTACCTCTAGATATGTAACAACCAAGAATAAGAAAAATTCACCTGATCGCTTAGAGATTAAAAAATTTAATCCTATTCTTAAAAAAATGACTTTACATAAAGAAATCAAGTAATTATGGCAAAAAAAGCGGTAGCATCATTACAAACAGGTTCAAAAAAGCTTACTAAAGTTATAAAAATGACCAAAAAAGACGGTTCCAACTCCTATGTTTTTTCTGAAAGTATTATACCTCCCGATTTGGCCAACGAATGGCTTAACAAAAAATAATCTTTTTTACTTATAATTATTAAGCTTAATTTTACAAGAAGTTTTATATGCAATGAACTTCTTTAAAAAGTTATTTTCAAGTCAAAGTGAGAAAAAAATTGACAAAGGCCTTGATAAGTCCAAAAAGTCTTTTTTTTCAAATATTAAAAAATCAATTGCAGGTAAATCAAAAGTTGATGCTAGTTTTCTTGATGAATTAGAAGAAATTTTTATTGGCGCTGATGTTGGAGTTTCAACTACAATTAAGATAATTGATAAACTTGAAGAAAGAGTTGCTAGAGATAAGTATATTAACACTGAAGAGTTAAATAAAATCTTAAAAGATGAAATTACCAAAATTCTAGACGTAGATAATCATGACTTTAAGGAAGTTGAAATTTCAAATAAAGGTCCATATGTAATTATGATTGTTGGAGTTAATGGAGTTGGAAAAACTACAACCATTGGGAAATTGGCTAATAAATTCAGAAATGCAGGCAAGTCGGTCATAATAGGTGCTGCTGACACGTTCAGAGCCGGAGCAATTGATCAACTTGAAGTTTGGGCCAAAAGAGCAAAAGTTGACATTGTAAAACAACAAATGGGTAGTGATCCTGCATCTGTAGTACACGACACATTAAATTCTTCTATTTCAAAAAAATCTGACATAGTATTAATAGATACTGCGGGAAGATTGCACAATAAAGTGAATTTAATGAATGAACTAACAAAAATAAAAAGGGTTATGAACAAAGTCATTCCTGAAGCACCTCACGAAATTCTCCTAGTTTTAGACGGCTCAACAGGACAAAATGCCTTTGAACAAGCAAAAAAATTTATTGAATCTACTGATGTAAATTCTTTAGCTATCACAAAGCTAGATGGAACTGCTAAAGGAGGAGTTGTAATTGGAATTTGTGATCAATTTCAAATTCCAATTAAATATATAGGAATAGGAGAGGGTATTGATGATATGAAGATATTTGATAGCAAAAACTTTATTAATTCATTTTTCAATTAAATGAAAAAGGTAATTCTTATTATTAGTTTTTTTGTTCTGGTATTTCTTCTTGGTCCCAAAATTGCAAAACCAGTAATTTTTAAAGCTTTGCCCAAAATTAATTTAAGAATTAATGAAGTTGAGCCATGGATTGATCAAAAAGAATCAGAATTTAAAAATATTAAAGAAGGAAACGAATCTAGAATTATATTTTATGATTCAGTCCCAAAAAAAACAAATATAAGTATAGTTTATCTTCATGGATTTTCAGGTTCTTCACAGGACGGATCTCCAGTGCATATAAATGTCGCTGAAAAATTAAATTCTAATATTTATCTACCCAGACTTTATGCACATGGATTAAATTCAGATGAGCCTTTAATTGAATACACAGGAGAAAAATACTTAGATAGTGCCCGTGAAGCTTTAGCTCTTGGTAAAATAATTGGTGAGAAAGTTATTTTAATGTGTACTTCTACTGGTTGCAGTGCTGCTCTTACACTTGCTGCAAACCATCCTGAAGTTGCTGCCTTAGTCATGTATGCACCAAATATAAGGATTACCCATCCACTTGATTTTGTAGCTACTTTACCGTGGGGTCTTTATATTGTTAGACTTGTTGAGGGGGGGAAGTATCATTANATTACCGATCTTTGGAAAGATAAAGAAAAGTTTTGGACAACTAAATATCGTCTTGAGGCTCCTATTGAAATGCAAAAGTTTTTAGAAACAGCCATGAACGAAGACATATTTAGAAAAGTTAAGGTGCCAACTTTTTCTGGATTTTATTATAAAAATGAATTAGAACAAGATAATGTTGTATCCGTTCAGGCTATGAGAAGGATGTTTAAACAATTAGGAACAGAAGATTCCTTAAAGCTAGAAATCGCTTTTGATGATGCTGGAGGCCACGAGATAGCTCACAATCTTGTAAATAAAAATTATGTTAATGTCCAGGAATCAACATTAAGTTTTTTACAAAACGTATTTAATCTAAATGAGAACTAAAGCGATTAAAAATAAAATTAACGTAATNACTTTAGGATGTTCAAAAAACATTTACGATTCTGAAGTGCTAATTAGTCATCTTAAAAATGGTGGAAAAGATGTGTCTAGTGAGAAAGATGGTAACATTGTAGTAATAAATACTTGTGGCTTCATTAATAGAGCTAAAGAAGAATCTATAAATACAATTTTAAAAAATGTAAGGAGAAAACAAATTGGTGAAATAGATAAAGTATTTGTAACAGGCTGTTTAAGCGAAAGGTATAAAGAAGACTTGATAAAGAATATTCCTGAGGTGGATCAATATTTTGGAACTAATGATTTACCTCAATTATTAGAAAGACTTAAGGTTGACTACAAATATAGTTTGCTTGGAGAAAAACAGAGAATTACACCTAGGCATTATAGCTACTTAAAAATTTCTGAAGGATGTGACAGACCTTGTTCTTTTTGTGCAATTCCTTTAATGCGAGGTAGTCATAAATCAAAAACTATAGAAGAATTGATTTTTGAGGCTAAAAATTTAGCTCAAAATGGAGTTAAAGAAATAATTTTAATTGCTCAGGATTTAACTTATTATGGGATTGATATNTACAAAAGNCGAATGCTTGATGTTCTTTTGTCTAAATTATGTCAAGTGGATGGAATAGAATGGATTAGACTTCATTATGCGTTCCCTACTGGTTTCCCCGAGGAAATTTTAGATGTTATGTCTAAGGAGAAAAAAATTTGTAAATACCTTGATATGCCAATTCAACACATATCTAATCATATCCTGAAGTCAATGAAAAGAGGTGCTAGTAAAGAAAAAATTAATGATTTAATAAAAAAAATAAGAGACAAAGTACCAGGAATTGCATTGAGGACTACCGTTATGGTTGGATATCCTGGAGAAAAAGAAGAGGATTTTATTGAATTAAAAGATTGGCTTCAAGAAACTAGATTCGAGCGTTTAGGTTGTTTTACCTATTCTCATGAAGAAAATACAAGCGCTTTTGCTTTAATCGACGACGTGTCTGAGGCAGAAAAAGAAAAAAGAGCCGGAGAAATTATGTCTCAGCAGGCAGAGATATCNCTCAATATGAATAACAAAAAAATTAATAAAATTTTTAAATGCATGGTAGACAGGGTTGAAGGCAAAAACTTTATATGCAGAAGTGAAATGGATTCCCCAGATGTTGATAATGAAATTTTAGTAGATGCATCAAAATTTTATCTAAGGCAGGGAGATTTTTGTAAAGTTAAAATAATGAAAGTCAACGAGTTTGATTTATTTGGCGAACCAGTNAGTAGTTAAAAATTAATTTAATTANTACTTTGTTAATTTACACTTAAATTAAATTTAAATAATTGAAAAAAAACATTGATTTAAATAAAACTAGAATTTATTCAGATTTTGTATTTGATTTTTTAAATGGAAATAAAGCCTTAAAAAAATTTTATAATTCAAGTTTTGATGTTAAAAACTTTAAAAAACAGTTAGGGATGAAGAAAAGTTTTTCTTCCTCGAAGAGAAATGTTTTGGTAAAGGAACTATTGTCTCAATACTCGGATATAAAGGANAAAAAAGTCTTAAAAAACATCAACCTTTTGTCAAAAGAGTCAACTTTTACAATAACTACTGGACACCAGCTTAATATTTTAACTGGTCCGATATTTTTTATATACAAAATAATTAGTGTTATAAACATGTGCGTAAAACTGAAAAGAGAATATCCTAAAAATAATTTTATNCCTGTTTTTTGGTTAGCTTCTGAAGACCACGATTTTGAAGAAATATCCGAAGTTTATTTTAGAGATAAAAAAATAAATTATTTAACAAAACTTAATGGCTCCGTGGGTAGAATGAAGTTAGATGAATTTAGTGTCTTTTTGGATCAAATATTTAGTTTTTTTCCAACAAATCTCCTAGCAAAAAAAATTAAAAAAATCATNACATCTGCTTACAAAGATGAATTTACGTTAGCTAAAGCGACAAGAAATTTAGTTCATCAATTATTTGGAGATAAAGGACTTATCATAATTGATCCAGATTCTCATAAGCTTAAAAAAGTATTTGCTTCCTACATGGAAGACGAGTTGAAAAATAATACGTGTCAAGAGTTTGTTAATAAAACGGTAAAGAGTATTAAAGAGGTTTACTCTNAAAAATACATTCCTCAAGTTAATCCAAGAGAAATTAATTTATTTCATTTAAATGTTAATTCAAGACAGAGAATTATTAAAAAAGGATTAAAATACATTCTTTCTGATAGAAACGTTTCTCAACAAGAAATGTTAAATGAGCTTAAGAAGAAAGCAGAAAATTTTTCTCCAAATGTTTTGATGCGGCCCTTATATCAAGAAGTAATTCTACCAAATCTTTGCTACATAGGAGGGCCAAGTGAAATGTCTTATTGGCTACAGCTAAAAAGTTTTTTTGACTATCATGGCGTTGTATTTCCAATTATAAACCCTCGAGCATCTGTTTTACTTTTAACTCAAAAAACGAGGAGAAAAATCAATAAATATTTAATAAATGAGAATGAAATTTTTCTTAAAAAAAATGAATTTATCAATCTAAATATTAAAAAGCATAGTAAAATTGATATAAATTTAAAACACTTAAAAGATGCCTTAAAAAAACAATTTAAAGTTTTGGATGGTATAGTTAAAATAACTGACTCCTCATTTTTGGGAGCTGTAAATGCACAAAAGAAAAAACAATTTAATGGAATTGATAAACTAGAAAAAAGATTATTGAAGGCTCAAAAAAGAAAAATGAGTTCCATTGAAAAGGATTTAATACATATATATAAAGAAATCAATCCTGACAATATTTTTCAAGAAAGAAAAATTAATTTCATTGACTTTTACCT
>PBVB01000017.1 GCA_002728075.1 Flavobacteriaceae bacterium | reverse complement strand
AATTATGTGTCTGCCGGTACTCCCAGGTCTATTTATGACTTCCTCTATATAATCATAGTTGAAATTACCATTTGTTGGCTCAAAATCTTTCCACTTAATATACTGAAAACCAACTGATGCATAATCGTAATCTTTCCACCAACCCGTATTCCATCCTTTCAATGGATTTTTATAAGGGCCGTCATTTTTAGGATAAGTGTATTCTACAATTTTTGACGTGGTTTGTTCCGAAAAAGGTTCATCAGTTTTTTTACAAGCATTCAATGAAAAAAGAAATAACAGAAAAGTTAAATAGATTAAAATTCTCATCATCAATTTACCTTACATTCTCCTTTAGTATAATAAGTAATTCCATTAGCATTTGCATAACAATCGTTTGAATATGTTATATTATTGCAGCCACAGACTGGATCATAAATCTCTATGCAAACAGTATTAGAAATCTTGGATTTATCGATACAATCTTGTGAATCGTTATCTTTAGCACATTGATAAAAGATGATAAGTGTTAGGATTAAAATTCTCATTTTATTATTTACAAAAATAAAATATTGAAATGAAGAAATGTGAGAAATGCAGAAATGAATTTAATACCCTTTATAGAGTAAAATATCTATCCAAACATTATTCTAAAAAGGATTGGGTTTTTATTTGTAAAGTTTGCTTACTGATTGTAAAACCTAGGAATGATAATTATACTTACGGAGGAACATGGAAAGGTTAATTTTTCTAGTAATTTTCATAATCAATTAATTATTAAATGAAATTACTCGAATTTACATCTAATGGTATTTATTGTTCTAAGGCCGATGTTTATTTAGACCCTTGGAGGGGAGTAAAAAAAGCCTTAATCACTCATGGACATTCTGATCATGCAAGATGGGGTAGTAAAAGTTATATAACCCAAATTGACAACGTGCCTATTTTAAAACATAGGTTAGGAAAAATAAATGTTTCGGGTAAAAAATATGGAGATAAATTTAAAATTAATGGTGTTACTTTTTCATTCCATCCTGCTGGACATGTTCCAGGCTCGTCGCAAATAAGAGTTGAATATAAGGGTGAAGTTTGGGTTTTCACTGGTGATTTTAAAACTCAGGATGACAAAATCTCTACTCCTTTTGAACCAATAAAGTGCGACACGTTTATAACTGAATGTACTTTTGGATTACCAGTTTATAAGTGGGAAAAACCAAAAATAGTTCATGAGCAAATAAACAGTTGGTGGGCTGAAAATAAATCAAATGGTGTTACCAGTTTATTAATGGGCTACTCCCTTGGAAAAATTCAAAGATTGTTAAAAAATTTAAACCCTGAAATCGGAAAAATTTTCACACACGGAGCCACTGAAAAAATGACAGAAGTTTTAAGATTCAAAATAGATTTTCCCAAAACGACTCTAATTACANGAGATACCTCAAAAAAGGAAATTGAGGGCAATCTGGTACTTGCACCACCCGCTGTTTTGGGAAGTGCATGGAGTAAAAAATTGGGAATCACATCATCTGGTTATGCATCGGGGTGGATGGCAATAAGAGGTGCAAGAAGAAGAAGAGCAGTGGACAGNTCNTTTGTNTTATCNGATCANGCAGACTGGGATGGATTGTTGTCTGCAATTAATTCAACTGAATGTGAGAATGTAATTACTACTCATGGTTATACTGATATTTTTGCAAAGTATTTAAATGAACAAGGANTAAATGCGCTGTCAGAAAAAACAGAATANGAACAAGAAACACCAGAAACAGAAAATCAACAGTGAGAAAGTTTGCACGCTTAATTAAAACTCTTGACAGCACNAATAAGACTAACCTTAAAGTTGAAGCGTTATCAAATTATTTTTTAAAATCTTCAAATGAAGATATGTTATGGGCTATAGCTCTAATGTCTCATAGAAGACCTAAAAGACCACTGACTACAACTCTTCTAAGACAATGGGCATCAGAGGAGAGTAATTTACCTAACTGGCTTTTTGAAGAATCATATCACATAGTTGGTGATCTTGCTGAGACAATATCGTTATTAATCACTCAAGATAATTCTTCATTCAAAATATCTTTAACAGACTGCATTAAAGAAATAATATCATTAAAAGATAAAACAGATGAAGAGAAAAAAAAATATATTTTGAAAAGATGGAAGGGATTTAACAACTATGAAAGATTTGTATTTAATAAAATTTTAACCGGTGGATTTAGAATTGGTATTAGCCAAAAATTAATGACCAGAGCTTTGTCCAAAGCAGTAAACATTGAAGAACACATTATTTCTCATCGCTTAATGGGAGAATGGGATCCACAGACAACTACTCTAGAAAAATTAATAATCAATCCTGACCCAAAAGACCAACTATCAAAACCATACCCGTTTTATCTAGCCTACCCTATAGATTTAGATTTATTTTCAAAATCGGATGTGAGTGAATGGCATATAGAACATAAGTGGGATGGTATGAGAGCACAATTAATTGTTAGAGATGATAATTTTTACTTATGGAGTAGAGGTGAAGATCTGATAACAAAAAATTTCCCTGAACTAAAAATTTTATCACAACAACTTCCAAACGGAACGGTTATAGATGGTGAATTATTACCTTTTAAAAATGGAGTAATTGGAGATTTTAACACCTTGCAAAAAAGGATTGGGAAAAAAAATATTTCCAAAAAGGAATTGCATGAAAACCCTATTATAATAATGGCTTATGATCTTCTAGAAATTGGAGGTAAGGATATAAGGACCTTACCTTTATTTGAGAGACAAAAAAAATTAGAGGTCATTTTAAAAAACAATTCAAATCTNTCGTCACCGATTAGATTATCCAATTACATGAAATTTAAAAGTTGGGAAGAAGTCGAAAAAGAAAGGGAGAATGCTGGTAAAAAAAAGAGTGAAGGATTGATGATTAAAAGAAAAAACTCAAAATATGAAGTTGGAAGAATAAAGGGGAATTGGTGGAAATGGAAATCTGATCCAAAGACTATTGATGCAGTTTTGACTTATGCAATGAGAGGTCACGGTAGAAGAACAAATTTGTATACAGATTACACGTTTGCATTATGGAATAACGGAGAATTGGTAACTTTTGCTAAAGCATATTCAGGACTTAATGANAAAGAAATAAAAGAGGTTGACAGATTTGTAAAACAAAACACATTAAATAGATTTGGTCCAGTAAGACAAGTAAAACCTCTACTAGTTTTTGAAATAGCATTTGAGGGAGTCTCATTGTCCTCAAGACACAAAAGTGGAGTTTCAGTACGTTTCCCTAGGATTTTAAGACAAAGGCATGACAAAAAAATTTCCGAGGCTAATTCAGTTGAAGACTTAAAAAAGTTGTTAGTATGAGGCCAGTGGAAAAATGGTTTAAAGCAAAGGGCTGGAAACCCCAGGACTTTCAAGTTGACTGNTGGGNACACTACGCGAAAGGGAAAAATATAATGCTTCATGCTCCGACNGGGACAGGAAAAACNTATGCTGTTTGGGGGGGTATATTAAATGAATCNTTTGAACTAAAAAAAATTGAAGAAGGAATAAATGTTATCTGGATTACCCCACTTAGAGCCTTGGCCGTTGAAATCCAGAAATCTACACAACAGTTATGCACAGATTTAAAAACTGACATAAATGTTGATTTAAGAACAGGAGATACTCCACAGAGCAGGAGGACAAAACAAAACAAAAACTTTCCTTTTGGATTAATAACTACACCAGAAACTTTACATATCCTTTTAAGTTCAAAAAAGCACAAAGATGTTTTTAAAAATTTGAGATCCATAGTAGTTGATGAGTGGCACGAACTTTTAGGAACAAAGAGGGGTGTTCAGGTAGAACTAGCAATCTCATATCTTAAATTTTTAATACCTAAAATCAAAATTATTGGTATATCTGCAACACTTGGGAACAAAAAACTAGCTGGTGAGATNTTAATGGGAATAGNAAACAACTTCACAACCATTACATCTAAAATAAATAAAAAGATAAATGTAAAATCTATCATTCCAAAAAGTATGGAGAGATTTCCATGGAGAGGTCATTTAGGTACTCATTTGATAGGTGAGGTAATAAAAATTATTAGAAAAGGTAAAACGACTTTAATTTTTACCAATACACGTTCACAGTGTGAAATTTGGTACCACACAATCATACATTCTTACCCAGAATTAGCTGGAGAAATTGCAATGCATCACGGGAGTATTGATAAAAAAATAAGACTATGGGTAGAAAATAGTCTTAGAGAAAATAAATTAAAGGTTGTCGTATGTACTTCTAGTCTTGACTTAGGAGTTGACTTTAGTCCAGTTGAAGTGTGTATCCAAGTTGGAAGCCCAAAAGGTGTTGGAAGGTTTATTCAAAGGGCTGGTAGGAGTGGACACCAACCTAATAATCCCAGCACAATATATTTTCTTCCTACCCACGCAATTGAATTAATTGAATCTGTAGCTTTACAAGAAGGAATTAAAAAACAAATGATTGAAGACCGATTACCACATATTAATTCCTATGACGTATTGATTCAATTTCTAACTACTCTTGCAATTGGAGAAGGTTTTTTTCCTGACGAAATTTTTTCATTGATAAAAAAAACATTTAGTTTTCAAACGATTAATTCTAGTAAATGGAAATGGATTCTAAACTTTTTAACTAAGGGTAGCCAATCTTTAGAATATTATGATGAATTCAAAAAAGTACAAATTTTAGATGACGGATTGATGGTGGTTCTTGATAAAGGGATTGCATTGAGACACAGGCTTTCAATGGGTACAATTGTAAGTGATTCGGTATTAAAAGTTAAATATCAAACTGGTAAACAACTAGGGACAATTGAAGAATGGTTTGTGTCAAAATTATCGAAAGGAGAGGTCTTCACATTTGCAGGGAAAAACTTAGAACTTTTAACTCTTAAAGGCATGGAGGTAATAGTTAGAAAATCGAAATTAAATAAATCTAAAATTCCAGCTTGGATTGGAGGAAGATTTAGCTTTAGTTCTAATTTAAGTGATCTTTTAAAAAACACTTTTCACAACAAAAAAAATTATTCAACAAAAGAGTTCAAAGCTCTAGATAGTATGTTTAATCAACAGAACCGAGAATCAAAAATACCCAAGAGTGACGAACTGCTTATTGAGCGCTTTAAAACTAAGGAGGGTTTTCATACTGTATTTTACCTTTTTGAAGGATATGCAGTCAACGAAGCAGTTTCAAGCCTACTGGCATATAGAATAAGTTTACTTTATCCAATAACTTTTACGATATCNGTCAATGATTATGGATTTGAGCTTCTATCAGATCAAGAGTTTGATAGAGATATTTTTATAGAAAATAATTTACTAACAAAAGATTATTTATTAGACGACCTANCAAAAAGTGTAAATATTTCTGAAATGAGTAGGAGAAAGTTTAGAGAAATTGCAGTAATTTCTGGATTGGTTTTTCAAGGGTACCCTNCAAAACCAGTTAAAACAAAGCAGCTTCAGTCAGGGTCTCAATTATTTTATGATGTATTCAAAGAGTACGAACCTGACAACTTACTTTACCAACAAGCTATAAACGAAACCTTNGATCATGGAATAGAAAGTTCAAGAATACAGAGAACTTTTGAAAAAATTGAAAAGCTAAAAATGATTTGGAAAGACTGCAAATATCCGACACCATTTTCATTTCCATTAATTACCGATAGAATTAGAAGTAAAATGTCATCNGAAAGTGTTGAGGATCGAATTAGAAAAATGTATTTACAACTTGAAAAGTCTGTTAAATGAAAGAGATAGTCATATTTAATAATCACTTTTACTTACATAAAACAGGAGCTATATATTGGAAAGAAAAAAATACTCTTTTACTTGCAGATATACATTTGGGAAAAGTAGGTCACTTTAGAAAGAGCGGTATACCAGTACCTAGAAAAGTTGAAGGCGTATTTTATGACAAGATTTCCAAGCTTAAAAATTCACTTAATTTTTCCCAAATAATTTTTTTGGGAGATNTATTTCATAGCTCCCTTAANAANGAATGGTTTTTATTTGAGAATTGGGTAAAAAAAAGCGTATTAAAAATCATCTTAATAAAGGGCAACCACGATATCATTCCAAAATTAAAATTTCAACAAATGGGAATAAAAACTTATAATGATTTAAAAATTGAAAAGTTTCTTTTCACACATCATCCAAAAAAAATAAATGATTATTTTGTGTTTTCCGGACATATTCACCCTGGAGTAAGATTAGCTGGAAAAGGAAAACAAATAATGAAATTTCCTTGCTTCATCTATAATAAAGATCAGATAATACTACCTTCCTTTGGCGGTTTTACAGGAATGCACCTACCAAAAATTAAAAATGACGATCAAGTATTTGTAATAACAAATAAGGAAGTTATCGAAGTAAAAGAGAAAACAAATTGATGAAAGCGTGGAAAATAATCCTTAAGAATTAATAGCTTCTACCTCTTTTACTTTTGTTTTGTCTTCAAATTCCATTGTTTCGTCGTCCCACTCAAACCCACTCTCGACTTTTTCTGTTCTTGGGTAATATGTTACCTCTAGATATTTTAATCGATCATGCCCTTGAACCTTAACTTGGACTATAAAAGTATGGTAGTGATATCTATCATAAGGACTTATAAATGTTTGATAGTTATCCCAAATGATATTTCTAGTAAACTCAACATTAACAAATCTCTCTTCAATAAAAAAACGGATTTTTTTGTTGATTTCTCTATCGTTTATTGGAGTTATTTCACCACTTTCGTTTTCTTCAAGACCTTGATGCTCGCTAACAAAATCTTCAATACTAGCTTTCTCTTCCTGAGAATAAATATTAACAGATAGTAGAAGAAAGCATAAAAAAATTAAATATTTCATATAGATTTTTTAATCATTGTAACTCAAATATAGAAAAGACAATTATTAGTGGAAAAAAAAAACAACAAAAATATTTTATGTGTAAAGCCATCTGTAAAGATCATTCCCGTTTGCATAAATAACTAATGTAATTAGAAAAATGAATCCAATTACTTGTGCATACTCAAGAACTTTATCATTCGCTTTTCTTCCAGTTATAATTTCATACATCAAAAACATTGCATGTCCTCCATCCAGGGCTGGTATGGGTAAGATATTCATAAATGCAAGAATAATTGAGATTAAGGCGGTGCTTGACCAAAACCCTTTCCAATCCCATTTCGAGGGGAATAAGCTGCCGATTGCACCAAAGCCCCCTAGTTGTGAAGCTCCCTTTTTTGTAAAAATATATTTGAATTGTGCTATATATTCATAAAGAGTCCAATACCCATAGCTGAAGCCCTGAACAATGCTCTCAGAGAATGTTAGACCAACATGAGTTAATTTAAAATTTTGCTTGAAATATCCTCCAAAAAATGAATCTTCCCTAGGATAGACATATTTGACAATTGAGTTTCCATTTCTTTGGATTGTAAACTTAAGCGAATCTTTTTTAGAATACTTGTCAATCGTAATATCGTTCCTAGATGAAATTTCATCTTCAAAAAGAGCAATAATTTTATCACCTGCTTTAATTCCTGCAAGATCAGCTGGTCCTCCTTTAACGATGCTGTCAACAGTATTACTAATTCTTGGAGATAAAGGTATGATTTCACCAGCTTCAAAAAGCATGGAGCCGAAATTTTCAGGAATATTAATCATTTCAATTTTCCCGCTAGTATGTTTAACTTTAACTCTCTTAGAGTTTCTTAGAAAAAGATAACGATTGATATCAACGACCGATTCTAACTCTTTATTGTCAACCTCAAGTATTAGGTCTCCATCTCTAAAACCGATTGATTTTGCAACGGGCGAAGCATTAAATCCGTCAGGCATATCATTGTACGGCATAACGTCTTTTCCCCAAATGAATAATATCATCATGTATATAAGAAAACCCAAAATAATGTTTACAGTGACTCCTCCCAGCATTATAATTAATCTCTGCCATGCTGGTTTTGATCTAAATTCCCAGGGTTGAGGGTCTTTTTTCATTTGATCTAAATCCATGCTCTCGTCAATCATACCAGCTATTTTCACATAACCTCCCAACGGCAACCATCCAATCCCGTATATTGTATCGCCTATTTTCTTTTTGAATATAGAGAATTTAACATCAAAAAAAAGATAAAACTTTTCAACCTTTGTTTTGAAAATTTTAGCAGGGATAAAATGACCGAGCTCATGTAATATCACAATCAATGACAAGCTTAGTAAAAATTGAAAAGCTTTAATTAAAAAAATTTCCATAAATTTTTCTTATTGAGGGACAAAAATAAACATTTCAAAGTTTTAGTATTGTTTATATTTCAATTTATATTTGATTTAACATTTAATATGCTTGATAAAAAATAATTAATGNATAAAANTATATATAAGTATAGATTATTTTTAGNCATATTTATTTCAATTGCTTTCGTTATTCTGTTACTTTTTTATAATGCACTAACCCCAAAAAAAACGTTACCAATTTTTCAGCCAAATGATGTGAATTATGAATTAGTAGATAGTAGCATTCAACATGTGAANAGATTTCACAAAATTAAAAGTTTCGAATTTTTAAATCAAAATGGAGAAATAGTATCAGAAAAGGATTATAACGGATTCATATATGTTGCTGATTTTTTCTTCACAACTTGTCCATCAATTTGTCCTNTTATGACAAATAACATGTTAAAGATTCAAAACTATATAAAAGACAAGAAGAAAGTAAAATTATTATCATTTTCAGTCACTCCAGAAATAGATTCAGTACCAGTACTTAAAGAATATTCAGTTAAAAAAGGGGTAGATGATAAGTATTGGAACCTTTTAACTGGAGAAAAGTCAAAAATTTATTCCCTTGCTAGAAAATCGTTTTTAGTTGTAAAAGAAAACGCAGACAGTAATACTCATGATATGATTCATACAGAAAATTTTGTTCTGGTAGATAAAGAAAAAAGAATTAGAGGTTTTTACGATGGTACTGATGACAAAGATATACAAGTACTTAAAAAAGATATTGATATTTTAATTGAAGAATACAACTAGCTCTAAAATCATTTTTGCAAACCAATCATTTTAGGTTAATTTTGTTTTATTATCCATCCTAAATTTAATGACTTTAGATAAAATTAAATTAAATCAGCCTGTAAAAGTTTGTAAAGTATACACAGACTTCGTTCCAACAAAAATTGTTCAATTAGGTTTCATTCCTGGTGCTGAAATAGCATTACAAAGACTTCCTTCAAAAAATGGTTTGCTATACATAGTTTTGGATGGTTTTTATTTAGCTATAACAGAAGAAATTGCAAAAAAAATTGAGGTTGAAAAAATAGATTAATGAAAAAAAAATTCAACCTTTTGCTTTTGGGTAACCCCAATACCGGTAAATCTTCATTGTTTAATAAATTGACAGGTTTAAACCAAAAAGTAGGAAATTTTCCAGGAGTTACAGTTGAAAAAAAAGAGGGGATTATAAATATTAATAACAATTGTTTTGTAAATGTAATTGATTTACCAGGGGCTTATAGTATAAACTCATTTTCGCCGGAGGAACAGATTGTATCTGACATTCTACTTAAAAAAAATGAAATTTCACCTGATGCCGCCCTTGTTGTTTCAGATATTGAAAACCTAAAACATAATCTTCTTTTGTTTACCCAAGCAAAAGATTTGTGCATTCCATTATATCTAGCTATTAATATGTGTGATGTTATGGATAAAAGAGGCATAACCCTAGATATAATGGGTTTAGAGAAAGAATTAAAAACCAAAATTTTTTTAATTAGTACAAGAAATTCTACTGGGATTGAAGATTTATTAAATGAAATTCCTAAGATACTAGACACAGATACATCAACACTCTTAGATAATAGTTACATGAATCTCAAAACATTACAAAAGGGTAACAAAAAAAAACAGTCTAATTCACTTTATAGGATGTGGCTTCAAGAAATAAATAACATTCCTAATCAAAATGACATAAAAAAAATTCAACATAAAGAAGCCGTTCAGAGATATAGATTCATAAACAAACAATTAAATAAAACCTTAAATATTGATAGAAAAAAAGCTTATGATGTAAGGTCCAAACTTGACAATATATTTTTACATCCTTTTTTGGGTACAATTATTTTTATATCAATTCTAGCTTTAATATTCCAAGCAATTTTTAGTTGGAGTAGTTATCCAATGGATTTTATTGATGAAATGTTTTCCTACTTATCGAATTACACAAAAACAGTTTTGCCTGAAGGAGTATTTACTAGTCTTTTAGCGGAGGGAATTATTACCGGAATAGGTGGTGTAGTAATTTTTATACCACAAATAGTCCTTCTTTTCATGTTCATTTCTGTTCTTGAAGAGACAGGGTATATGAATCGAGTTGTTTTTTTGTTTGATAAAAGACTAAAAAAATATGGTTTAAGTGGTAAAAGTATAATACCACTAATTTCAGGAGTAGCTTGTGCTATTCCAGCTGTTATGTCAACAAGGAATATAGATGACTGGAAACAAAGATTAATAACAATATTGGTAACACCTTTTATGACTTGTTCTGCAAGGCTACCTGTTTATCTAATACTTATTTCTGTTGTAATCCCAGATAAATATTTTTTTATATTTAATTATCAAGGTTTAACCCTTTTAGGGTTATACATGCTTGGTATTTTAATGGCTCTAATTTCAGCCTTTGTGTTTAGCAAAGTAATTAAGTCTAACTTTAAGAATCACGTTATAATTGAAATGCCAAACTACAAAGTTCCTGTTTTAAAAAACGTTTTATTTACTATTTATTCAAAAACAAAATCATTCGTTTTTGAAGCGGGTAAGATAATATTATCGATATCGATTTTTTTATGGATTTTAGCTTCAAATGGACCTGGAGACAATTTCAAATATGCAGAGGAAATTATAATGGAGAGATATGATAACAAAAAAAACATTAATGAATTGGATTATGAGATTCAATCTTATAGATTAGAAAACTCATATATCGGTACTGCGGGGAAAGTACTAGAACCTATATTAAATCCCTTGGGATATGATTGGAAAATAGGGATTGCAATCATAACCTCTTTTGCAGCAAGAGAGGTATTTGTTGGGACCTTAGCAACTATTTTTAGCGTTGGCAGTGAAAAGATGGATACAATAAAAGAGAAAATGTCATATCAAAGAAAACCAAATGGAGAACTATTGTTTAATTTACCAACCGGAGTTTCTCTGATGGTTTTTTACGCATTTGCACTTCAATGTATGAGCACAATTGCTATAGTCAAAAAAGAAACTAATTCTTGGAAGTGGCCGGCTATACAATTTACATTTATGACAATTATTGCTTATATTTCCGCACTAATTGTATATCAGACTTTATCATGAATTCTTTTATCCAATATTTTTTAGTTATAGCTTGTATTTTTTTATCACTTAGGTTTTTATTCTATAAATTTTTAAAAGCAAATGATAAATCTTGTGATTCCGACTGTGACTGTCATTAACTGTTCATAATACTTTCAATTTCATCGATTTCAATCGGTATGTTTTTCATCAGGTTTATAGGGTCACCACTTTCTTGAACCACCACTACATCTTCAATACGTATTCCAAACCCTTCATCAGGCAAGTAGATTCCTGGTTCAACAGTGAAAACCATATTAGGTTCAAAAGGTTCATTTAAAAGTCCATAATCATGAGTATCTAATCCAATGTGATGTGAGGTTCCGTGCATGAAATATTTTTTGTATGCAGGGTTTTTAGGATCTTGCTTCCTAACATCATTTTTGTCAAGTAATCCCAACTTTAGAAGCTCTGCGGTCATAATTTTCCCAACTTCTTCATGATATTCTTTCCACAAATTACCTGGTGTTAAAAGAGTTGTAGCTTCCCTTTTTACATTTAGGACTGCATTGTAAATGGCCTTTTGACGAACACTATACCTTCCAGAAACAGGTATTGTGCGAGTGAGATCACTACAATAATTACCATACTCAGCAGCAGCATCAATTAAAATAAGTTCTCCAGACTTACACTGTGAATTATTTTTTATGTAATGCAAAATGTTGGCATTTTTTCCACTTGCTATGATAGGTGAATAAGCGAATCCTTTTGAACGATTTGAAATAAACTCGTGCAGTAATTCTGCTTCAATTTCATATTCCCAAATTCCTGGTTTTATAAATTTTAAAATCCTTCTAAATCCCATCTCAGTAATATCGCAAGCTTTTTTAATCTGATTTATTTCTAATGGGTCTTTAATTGACCTAATGTGCTGCAATATCGGATTACTCCTGTATACAGAATGAGTTGGGTATTCTTTCTTAAACTTTGAAATGAATCTATCCTCTCTAGTTTGTGTCTCAGAATTATTTCTGTAATGTTCATTTTTGTTTAGATAGATACCATTGTTTTGAGAAGTAATTTCCTTGAGAGTGGGTTCAAATTCATTTAACCATAAAATTTTTTCAATGCCACTTATCGATCTTGCGTCTTCTTTTGATAGTTTTGGCCCTTCCCAAATTTGAATATTTTTGTCTGTTTCTTTAACAAATAAGATTTCACGGTTTTTTATTTCTTTATCTTGAGGTGAAAGTAATAGAATGGTTTCTTCTTGATCAATTCCAGTCAAATAGAAAATATCTCTGTGCTGTTCAAATGGGAAAGTTGAATCTGCACCAATTGGATAAATATCATTTGAATTAAAAACAGCAAAACTGTTCTTTTTCATCCTACTCATGAACTTACCTCTGTTTTTTTTATAAATATGACTGCTTATTGATTTATATCTCATATGANAGGTTTAAATTTTTCTTTTAAATTATAAATTTAATTAAATATCTTTTTGTTTATTATTTAGCTTTTATTATTAAATAAAACCTGAACAAAAGTGATTGGAAGTTTTCTTGATGTCTAATAATTAGTGTACCTTAAAAAAATTGTGTACCTTAGTTTAAATTTAGAATT
Source organism: Flavobacteriaceae bacterium (assembly GCA_002728075.1). Taxonomy (GTDB): domain Bacteria; phylum Bacteroidota; class Bacteroidia; order Flavobacteriales; family Flavobacteriaceae; genus TMED96. The sequence goes on along the minus strand of PBVB01000017.1, from coordinate 29,508 downwards.
ATTTTTAGATTATGTTCAAACTATTTAATTCCTCTTTAGTTAAAAAGTATTCGATGGCTATTTCTGGTCTTTTTTTGATTCTTTTTCTGTTTCAGCATTTCACGATTAACTTAACCTCCGTTTTCTCCGAAAAGATTTTTAATAGTATTTCCCATTTCATGGGGAATAATCCAATAGTACAATTTATTTTACAACCTATCTTAATTTTTGGTGTGGTTTTCCATTTTGTGATGGGGATGGTATTAGATTACCAAAATCGTAAATCACGCTCCGTTAAATACTATTATGTTAAAGGTAGTTCAAATTCTTCTTGGATGTCTAGGAATATGATTTTGTCGGGAATAGTTGTGTTGCTTTTTATGTTTTTACACTTCTATGATTTTTGGGTACCAGAAATGAATTACAAATATGTTCAGTTCAACCCCTTAGATCCAGATAGATATTACCATGAACTGACCCACAAATTTGAAAGTCCAATAAGAGTTAGTATTTATTCATTTTCTTTTCTTTTTCTTGGATTACACCTTTTACACGGTTTTAATTCCTCATTTCAATCTGTTGGATTAAACAATAAATACATTCTTTCGATTAAAGGCTTGACTAAACTATTTGCTATAGGTGTTCCTTTAGGATTTATTTTTATAGCATTATATCATTTTANAACCTCAATATGATTAATTTAAACCACAAAGNTTACATAGAAATAAAAAACTTCATCGGTTCACTTTTTTTGTGCACCTTGATTAATTTGTGTACCTTAATATAAATAAAAATTGAAAAAAACAGTTAAAATAAGATATAGACNAAATNCAAATGGNACCTCATCAATTAGATTAAATTTCTTTTCTGGNTATGAAATTGCAAATGGTAAACGTAAGGCAAAAAGGCTTATTAAAACTTTACCTTTTCATTTAATTACCGACCCTAAGACAAAAGATGAAAAAAATCAAAATGAATTAAACATTAAAAAAGCAAAATTATTAGCTAAAGAGTGGGAAAAAAATCTCTATAAAAAAACTAATNATAANGGTCTANTAATTNATCCCAAAATACCAAAGGGAAATCTTTCTGAAAAGTGGANTAATCATAAAAGTAAAATAAATTTGGTAAGTCCTGCGAACAAACGTCAAATCGATGTGATTGTTGTTGGTACTGGTTTAGCTGGTGCTTCTGCTTCTGCTACTTTAGCAGAACTTGGGTACAACGTCAAAACCTTTTGTTTTCAAGATTCCCCTAGAAGAGCTCACTCTATAGCTGCTCAGGGTGGTATAAATGCAGCTAAAAATTATCAAGGAGACGGTGATTCAATTCATAGACTTTTTTATGATACTATCAAAGGAGGAGACTATAGATCTAGGGAGGCTAATGTTTACAGACTAGCAGAGGTTTCAGGAAATATAATTGACCAATGTGTTGCTCAAGGAGTCCCATTTGCTAGGGATTATGGCGGTCTTTTAGATAACAGATCTTTTGGAGGAGTACTTGTATCCAGGACCTTTTATGCCAAAGGCCAAACCGGTCAACAACTTTTATTAGGTGCCTATTCGGCTATGAATAGACAAATCGGTAGAGGTAAAATTAAAATGTATAATAGACATGAAATGATGGATATCGTTTTAATTGACGGCAAAGCAAGAGGAATTATAACAAGAAATTTGGTTACAGGCGAAATTAACAGACATTCTTCGCATGCTGTTGTAATAGCATCTGGTGGTTATGGAAATGTTTTTTATTTGTCTACTAACGCGATGGGTAGTAATGTTTCTGCTTCATGGAAAATACATAAAAGAGGTGCTCTTTTTGCGAACCCTTGCTTTACTCAAATTCACCCCACCTGTATCCCCGTTTCAGGAGATCATCAATCTAAATTAACTCTGATGTCCGAATCACTAAGAAACGATGGACGCATATGGGTACCAAAAAAGTTAGATGATGTTAAGATGATTAGAGAGGGTAAATTAAGTCCAACTCAAATCGCGGAAAAGGACCGGGATTATTATCTAGAAAGAAGATATCCGGCATTTGGGAATCTGGTCCCAAGGGATGTTGCTTCAAGAGCTGCTAAAGAGCGTTGTGATGCAGGATATGGTGTAAATAAGACAGGAGAAGCAGTTTATTTAGACTTTAGTTCTTCGATTGAAAGATATGGAAAAGAGAGAGCTTTAGTTTTGGGACTTGACGAAAATGATACCTCATTAGTAATGAAGTTAGGAAAACAAGTTGTTAAAGCGAAATATGGGAATTTATTTCAGATGTACGAAAAAATTGTGGATCAAAACCCATATGAAACTCCAATGATGATTTATCCTGCAGTACATTACACAATGGGTGGTGTATGGGTTGATTATAATTTAATGACTACTATCCCTGGATGTTATGCAATTGGTGAAGCTAATTTTTCTGACCATGGGGCTAATCGTCTTGGCGCTTCAGCATTAATGCAGGGACTGGCAGATGGATATTTCGTTCTACCTTACACCATAGGAGATTATTTGTCTGATGATATTCGTACCGGTCCAATTTCAGTTGATAGACCTGAATTTGAGAAGGCAGAAAAATATGTTAGAGAATCTTTAGAAAATTTAATAAATAAAAAAGGCAAAAATCCGGTCGACTATTATCACAAAAAACTTGGCAAAATCATGTGGAATAAATGCGGGATGTCTCGAAATAAAAATGAACTTAAGGAAGCAATAAATGAAATAAAAAACCTTAGAGAAGATTTCCATCAGAATGTAAAAATACCTGGGGAATTGAATGAATTCAATGAAGAATTGTCAAAAGCTACTAGAGTATCTGACTTTCTTGAACTTGGTGAATTATTTGCCAAAGATGCACTTGAAAGAGAAGAGTCATGCGGAGGTCATTTTAGGGAGGAACACCAAACAAAAGAAGGTGAGGCGTTGCGAAACGATAAAGATTATAAATATGTTTCAGCATGGGAATTTAATAAGGAACCCAGAAAATCTGTTCTTCACAAAGAAAAATTAGAATACGAAGAAATTGAGGTAAAAACAAGATCATATAAATAAAATGAATTTAACATTAAAAATTTGGCGACAACGAAACAGTAACTCTAAGGGGCAAATGAAAACATATAAGATGTCAAACGTTTCTCCTGATATGTCATTTCTAGAAATGATAGATGTTCTAAACAGTAAAATTATATCCGAAGGCAAAGAAGATCCAGTTGCCTTTGATCATGATTGTAGAGAAGGGATATGTGGTATGTGTTCCATGTTTATAAATGGTCAGGCTCATGGGCCTGATCGACTTGTAACAACATGCCAGTTGCACATGCGAAAGTTCAAAGATGGTGATACCATTGTTGTTGAACCATTTCGGGCTAATGCTTTTCCAGTAATAAAAGACCTGGTAGTNGACCGTTCAGCATTTGATAGGATTCAACAAGCAGGAGGCTTTGTTAGTGTTAATACTTCTGGTAATACCCAAGATGCAAATTCTATTCCTATCGAAAAAAATGATGCAGACAAATCATTTGATGCCGCTACCTGCATAGGCTGTGGTGCTTGTGTTGCTAGTTGTAAAAACGCTTCCGCTATGTTATTTGTATCTGCTAAAGTTTCTCAATATGCNCTACTACCGCAAGGTAAGGTAGAGTCAAAACAAAGAGTTTTAAATATGGTCAAGCAAATGGATGACGAGGGGTTTGGAAATTGTACAAACACTGGTGCATGTGAAGTTGAGTGTCCAAAGGGAATTTCTTTAAAAAATATAGCTAGAATGAATAGCGAATTCATGGCATCAACACTTAAATCCTAATTCTTCAATTTTTCAAGTTTTGAAAAATAGTCTTCAAATTGCCGCGATTCAATTCGATATTAAATGGGAATCAAAACATGAGAATCTAAGGATTATTGAAAAATATTTAANTAAAATATCCAAAACAGACATTGTAGTATTACCTGAAATGTTTACAACGGGGTTTACGATGCAAGCTCAAAAATTTTCTGAAAATATGGAAGGTGAAACAATCAAATGGATGGAATTATGGTCCAAAAAGTTAGGTTCAGCTATAGGTGGAAGCATAATTGTATCGGAAGGTTCTGAAATTTACAATCGCTTCGTTTTTGTNACACCTGAAAAAGAAATATTNTTTTATGATAAACGATATACATTTACTCTAGCTAATGAAAATATGTATTATACCAAAGGGAGCAATTTGGGAATTTTTGAATATAAGGGATGGAAGATTTGTTCAAGAATATGTTATGATTTAAGATTCCCCGTTTGGTCTAGGAATAAATATAATTATGATCTTTTAATTTATGTTGCAAACTGGCCTAAGAAAAGAATAAAAGCCTGGGATACTCTTTTAAGAGCTAGAGCAATTGAAAATATGAGTTATTGTTTGGGTGTAAATAGGGTCGGAAATGACGGAAACAAAAACAGCTATCCAGGACACACAACTTTTTTTAATTATTTAGGGGATAAGGTTGCAAGTAGTTTTGAAGATAAAAATAATATCATCAGCTTTAATTTTAAAAAAGACGAAATGATATCAACTCGGAAAGAATTAAAATTTTTAGATGATATAGTCGATTTTAAATTTCAATAGTTTCATTAAACTCCCAATTAGCCCTTACATTTATTGACTCTTTTAAATATCTAACTTCCTCAGGTTGTATTTTTTTCAAATAATTACCAGTGTCCCATTTCCCGTTACCGTTCGCATCTTTAATTATTCTAATTTGATATTCTCCAGGTGGTAAATATTCCATTGTATAAAAGTTTTCGGAATTATTTTTAATCCTTCTAACTTGTTCTCTTTTATTATTGAGTAGCTCAAGTATGTAGTTTTTCTGATAATTTTTTCGCTTTACAGTTAAAAAAAGCTTACCATAATCTTCAATTTTTGTAGTGTTGTTTTTNTGAAAAATTGTATCATTTGTTGACCCCANGAAATCCTTTATCGCATTNGGGAGTANTTGAATCTGNTAAAGATCGTTTGGAACTTTTTCAAAATTTAAATAAACTAAATCAAGATTATTGTCAATTTCAGTTGAAAATGGAATTTCTAAAGTATCAATATCAAAGATTTGGATTAAGTCATCATTAACCTCTTTTATGGGTAAATTACTACTAATTTTTAATGTGTCGAGAAAATCAATCTTACTACCATTAGAGGGAGAAATTTTTAATACCAAAGAATCTTTTTCAAGTTTAAATGGTTTTAAAGTTACTACTTGAGTACTATCGTTAATCTCTACTTCTGTTAAAACGGAATCAAGTTTTTTCTGGGGAGTAAACCAAAAATGAAGTGTGTCTTTTTCCCTGTCTTTAGTAAAAAAACTAACTGTTCCTTCATCAAAGTTATTTAGTATTTTCACTTTCCTTTTACCGAGTTCTCCATAGTAAGGAAATTCAATGTGGTGGTCGTTTATTATTTTTGCTCTACCCCATCGGAAGTTTGTAATTTCTTTAAACAAAACAGGTAGAAAAAAGGTATCTTTTGGGATTTCTATTGGCTTTTCAAAAAATCCTATTTTATCAAAGCTTTGATCAAAGTAATAATTTTTTGATTGATCCTTGATAGCAATAAATTCGTACTTGCCTGGAGCAAGACTGTTCAATTCAAAATAAACACTATCTAATGTATTTCCAATATAAAAAGGTTTTTGATTATAAATCGTTGAATCATTAAAAATAGAATCTATAGGATATAAATGTATGGAGACAAAATCTAAAGAATCAATTTCATAAGCATCTTTTACGAAACCAGAAATTTTTAATGAATCAATGTAATCTCCTGTTGAGAAGGTATAATTAAAAAAAGGTAAGGGATTGCCTTCGTTGTAATCAACAATTGATGAACCAAAGTTAAATGTGAAAGTAGAATTTTCACGAAGCTTATTTTTAATCTCAATTTCAACTTTTTTTGTTACTGTATTTTCCGGAATTATTTTATAATCTTTGACTTCCAATGGTGGTGAAATAATCAGCTGTTCATTTATTTCCTTAAGTTCTATATATTCGTTGAAGTTAAGTGTGATTTTTTCGGAGTTAAAATTTAAGTTATTTAAAGGAGGTTCAGCATTTACTAATACTGGAGGGATTGTGTCTTTTAAACCNCCGGTTAATGTTCCTCTTTTTGCNCAGTTAATANGGGTTAAACTTTCAAAAACAANTAAAAAATATAAAAGCCACTTTACCACAAAGAAAAATTGAAAGGTTATTTATAAATAAAAGTAAATTATAATTGTAAATATTCTATAATTAATTTACAATTTAATAGCATATAAAATCTCTTCTCTTTTATATTGCTTTATTCTTAATTTATATAAAAAGAAGTATTTTTGGGGAATTATGGAAATAAAAAAAATAATTTCTCATGCCAAAGAGTATGGTTTTATTTTTCCTTCAAGTGACATTTACGAAGGGTTGAGCGCGGTTTATGATTACGCCCACAACGGAGTAGAACTTAAAAATAATATTAAAAATTACTGGTGGAAAGCTATGGTTGATCTCCATTCAAATATTGTGGGCATTGATTCGGCAATNTTTATGCATCCNACCACCTGGAAAGCTTCTGGCCANGTTGATGCATTTAATGATCCATTAATNGACAACAAGGATTCAAAACTAAGGTACCGCGCTGACTCNTTAGTTGAAGAATATTGTGAAAAGTTGGATAATAAAATCCTAAAGGAAATTTCAAAGGCCAAAAAAAGGTTTGGAAAAGATTTTGATCAAAAAAAATTCATTGAAACAAATCCAAAAGTTAGTGAGCTTAAAAAAAAGATTGAAAAAATCTTAAACAGACTCAATACCTCCTTAGAAAAGTCTGATTTAAATGATGTTAGAAATTTAATTATTGAACTCGAAATAGTATGTAAAAAATCAGGTACAAAAAATTGGTCTGATGTCAAACAATTCAACTTAATGTTTTCAACCAAACTCGGAGCTACATCCGGTTCCATGACTGAAATTTTCTTGAGACCAGAGACCGCACAGGGGATATTTGTAAACTTTTTAAATGTTCAAAAGACTTCAAGATTAAGAGTCCCATTTGGAATCGCTCAAGTAGGGAAGGCGTTTAGAAACGAAATAATTGCCAGACAATTCATTTTTAGGATGAAAGAATTTGAACAAATGGAAATGCAATTTTTTGTTCCACCCGGAACCCAAAAAGAATGGTACAATAAGTGGATGAATAAAAGAATGGAATGGCACAAGTCAATTGGCATGGGATCTGAAAACTATAGGTTCAAAAACCATGAAAAACTTGCTCATTATGCTGATGCAGCTTGCGACATTGAATTTAAATTTCCTTTTGGATTTAGAGAACTTGAAGGAATTCATTCAAGAACCGATTTTGATTTAAGTAATCATGAAAAGTTTTCTGGGAAGAATCTTAAATACTTTGATCCAAAACTAGAAAAAAATTATATCCCGTATGTTGTTGAAACATCCATCGGGCTTGATAGAATGTTTTTAGCAGTTTTATCTTGGTCTTTAAGAGAAGATAAATTAAATGACGGNACCACAAGGAAAGTATTAAAATTTCCAGTTTTCTTAGCTCCAATAAAGTTAGCTGTACTTCCTTTAGTTAAAAAAGATGGTTTGCCAGAATATGCAAAAAAGATTTTTGATGATTTGAAATTAAGTTATTCCACACAATACGATGAAAAGGATGCCATCGGTAGGCGGTATAGAAGACAAGACGCAATTGGAACTCCATTTTGCATAACAATTGATTATACGACCCTTGATGATGACACAGTAACTTTAAGAGACAGAGATCATATGAAACAAGAAAGGATTCCTTTGGCTTCTCTTGAGAATATTCTAAATGAAAAACTTAACGTAAGAAATTGGCTAAGTGCTAATTAATTTGTAATCGAATTTTGGTATAAAATCTTCTTTAAAATGATAAAAATAATTTCTTACAACTTAAATGGTATTAGAGCCGCTTTAAAAAAAAATCTAATTAATTGGGTTGAAGACGTAAATCCAGATATTTTATGTTTTCAAGAAATTAAAGCTATGAAGGATCAAATACCAATCGAAGGATTTGAAAAATTAGGATACAATCATTACTGGTATTCTGCAAAGAAAAAAGGATATAGTGGAGTAGCAATTTTGACAAAAAGGAAACCAAAAAACATAACATATGGTACAGGAATAAATCATATCGATGAGGAAGGAAGGGTAATTCGTACTGACTACAATAAGTTTTCTGTAATTAGCCTTTATCTCCCTTCTGGCACAAATATTCAAAGACTGAGTCATAAATTCAAATTCATGGACGATTTCCAAAACTATATAATTGAATTAAAAAAAAACTTAAATAATATAATTATTTGTGGAGATTATAATATTTGTCATAAGCCCATAGATATTCACGATCCAATTAGAAATAAAAATGTGTCTGGATTCTTACCAGAAGAAAGACTATGGTTAGATAACTTTATAAATAATGGGTTTATTGATTCATTTAGAAAGTTTTGTAATGAAAGGGATAAATACACTTGGTGGAGTTATCGTGCTAACTCGAGAGCAAATAATAAAGGATGGAGAATTGACTACATACTCGTTTCAAATAGTTTAGATGATAAATTGATCAATGCAAATATATTTTCGGATACTTATCAATCTGATCATTGCCCAATAGGTATTGATTTGAACTTACATTGGGGTTAAAATAAATTTATGATATATACCAATCTGCCAAATACTGATATAAGCGTAAGCAAAATATGTTTAGGGACAATGACATTTGGTAAGCAGAATTCAGAGATTGAGTCACATTCTCAGATCGACTTTTCATTGGAGAAGGGTGTAAATTTTTTGGATACAGCAGAATTATATCCTGTACCAGCTGACCATTCCACTTATGCTGATACAGAAAGAATTATTGGTTCCTGGATTAAAAAAAGTGGCAAAAGAGAAAAAATTGTTCTAGCATCTAAAATTGTTGGCCCTGGTTCATATACGGCACATATTAGAAAAAAAAACCATTTCAGTCCAAATAATTTGCGAGAAGCTTTAGAAAAAAGTCTCGATAGACTCAAGACAGACTATCTTGATCTTTATCAATTGCATTGGCCAGAAAGACAGACCAACAATTTCGGTATTAGAGGATATAAGTTTTCACCTAGTGAAGACTCATGGACGGATAACTTTGAAGAAATTTTAATGACTCTGGATGACTTAATTAAAGAGGGTAAAATAAGGTCTATTGGTCTATCTAATGAAAATCCCTGGGGAATAATGAGATTTTTAAATTTAGCAAAAAAGGGTTTATCAAAAATCACCACGGTTCAAAATCCATATAATTTACTAAATCGCCTTTTCGAGATTGGGTCTGCAGAACTTTGTATGAGAGAAGGGGTTGGTCTATTAGCATACTCCCCATTAGCGTTTGGTCGTTTAACTGGCAAATACAGAAAAGGACAAATGCCTGAAAAGTCAAGATTCAAACTCTTTCCTAATTTAGCCAGATTTAGTGGTGAAAATTCCATAAACGCTACAGATGATTATTACGAAATAGCAAATAATTTTGGTCTCACTCTTACCGAAATGGCTATTAGCTTTGTTAATTCTAAAGAATTTGTAACAAGCAACATAATTGGAGCAACAAATTTAAATCAGCTAGATGAAAACATTAATTCAATTAACAAATCACTGTCGCCTGAAATTTTAAGTCTAATAGAGAAAGTACATTCCAAATATCCAGATCCAGCACCATAGTCTTAATGTTAATTTTTTAAGAAAACAACTTCTTCATCTTTCAGCAACGGGTCGTTTCTAAATCTCAATATCACTTGCGACAAAACCAAAACATCGTTTTCACAGTATTCAACAATTTTATCTATTTGTTTTTCTAAGTAAAACTTGTTAGCTATTTCTTTCCCATGTAATTTAATTTTTTTTGAACTCAACCCCAAAACCTCCGAAAGAAGTCTAAGTGATATTGAACTTTTATAGTCTCCAAATTTCCAAAGATGAAGAGTGTCTAAATGAGGGATTTCCCAAGGTTTTTTTTGATGCATATCAAGAATTTTTGGTAATTTAATTTTGTTGATTATCATTCTTCTTGCTATAAAAGGGAAATCAAATTCTCTTCCGTTGTGAGCGCACAAAAGACTACTTTTTAAATGAAAATGTGAGTCACAGAGGGTTTTGAAATTTTCTAGTATTTCTATTTCTTCCCCTATAAAACTCTTAATTCTAAATGACCTTTTTTTGGAAGTCTTTAAATCAAAAAAGCCCACAGATATGCAAATAATTTTTCCAAATTCTGCATGCATACTGGATTTTGGATAGTCCTTCTCTCCTCCAAATTTTTCTTCCCATATTTTTTTCTTGTTATTGTTTAGCTCCTTATAATTGTATTTTTCAGGAACTGTCTCAATGTCCAAAAAAAGAACTCTAGATAAATTAATGTTGTTTAACATCACTTATCATTTTGAATGCCTCATCAATATAATAACTCTCATTTTTTGGACCTTTTTTATGACCCAATCTCACGATTATTAAATCTGATTTTGGAAATACAATAACATACTGACCAAGATGACCCCTCATTAAAAATCCTTTTTCATTATTTTTATTAGTAAGCCACCAACCATACCCGTAATTAGGGCTATTTTCAAATCTCGGATTTAAACTTAGATTCACAAAACTTGAATCTATAATTTGTCGCCCATTCCATCTTCCTTTATTTTTAAACAACTTAGCAAATCGAGCAAAATCTTTTCCATTTGATGCAAAACAGCAAAATGCTTTTTCCATCTTATTTTTTATACCATCAATTTGCCAGAGTGCTTCTTCTTCAGCTTCAATTGGAATCCAAAAGTTTTTGGAAAAATAATCTGATAAAGATCTACCCGTTGCTTTCCTAATAACCATTCCTAGTAGTTGAGTATTACCACTTAAATATTTGAAGGATTTACCAGGTTGTCCAGTGATTTTTCTGGATAATAATAATTTTTCTAAATCCTTGGTAAAATAAGATTCAGTAGTTATGTTCACAGGTGAGTAATATTTCTCCGTCCAATCTAAACCGGATGACATTGACGCTAAATCACCAACAGTTAGTTTTGAGGCAATGCCTTGAGAAAACTCATCATAAAAATCGCCAACTTTTTGATCAAGACTGGATATGTGACCTTGCTCTATAGCTTTTCCAAGCATAGCTGTGACCATACTTTTTGCCATAGAAAATGAATTACTCTTAGATTTGGAATTATGACCCAAATAATAAGATTCATGCAGTAAACTATCTTTATAAAAAATAAGATAAGCTACCGTTTTATAATTCTTAATAATTGAATCAAACTCTATTGATAGTGGGATTTGATTGTACAGATTGTGATGGTCCCACTTACTTTTGGTCGATCTATTTTTTACTACGACATTATCAAAAACTTTATAATCGTCCAGGAAAGCTGTGGTGTGACCAGTTCCATAAATTTTGAAAACGCCCGGTATTACGTATCCTATAGGACTTAAATACAGTAGAGTTATTATAGATACTAGAACTGAAAGTGAAATTAGTGCTGATTTCATAATTTTGTATTCAAATAAGATAATTTAATATTTTTTAAAAGACAATTTCTTTCATGAATTTAAACATAAGATCAATATTGTTGTTTTTCCTGATTTTTTCATCCTGTTTGCGGCAGGACGACCGTAAGATCTTCAAGAAAATTATTCAAGATTTTGAAAATTTTAAACCATTTGATGATTCTAGATTTCTACTCGGTGACTTTAGTGAGGAAAGGTTTGAAAGAGAGAATCTATTTTACAAAAAAACATATAAAAGGTTATTTACAGTAAACAAAAATCTCCTTTCAGAACAAGATAAAATCTCTCATGAACTGTTAACATTTGTTATTAAGAAAAAAATAGCTGATTTTGATTTTAAAACCCATTATAATCCCATTTTATCGGATGCAGGTTTTCACAACAATTTAGTCTACAGAGTAAAAAAAATTTCAAGTNTTGACNANGCNNANGATTANATCAAAACTTTGGNAGAGATTCCAAATTTCGTGAGNCAAAATATTAAACTGATTTCTAATGGTCTTGACATGGGTATATCACAACCTAAAATAATTTTTGANGGNTATAANACNACTTATGANAAACATATTACACNNTCNTACAAAAANAANTTTTATTACTCNCCNTTTTTAAAANTACCNANCTCAATTCCNAATTATATAAAAGANAGTCTACAGGTCCTAGCAGCAAATATTATAANGGATTCCGTTATTCCCTCTTTCAAAAAAATTAAATNTTTTTTTGAGAAAGAGTATNTACCTAGGACGAGAAGCACAATTGGAGTATCTCAAACTCCAAATGGAGAAAAGTACTATGAAAGTAGAATTAGGTATTATACCACTCTTGAACTCAAACCAAAAGAAATTTACAGTATAGGTATTGCAGAGGTCGAAAAAATAAAAAAACAAATGTTCAAGGTTATTAGCGAAGTCAAATTTCAGGGTGATTTCAAAGAATTTTTAAATTTTCTTAGAACGAATAAAAAATTCTATGCTTCTTCTCCAAATGAATTATTAATTCATGCAAGAGACATAGCAAAAAGATTAGATGAACAGCTGCCTAGATTTTTTAAGCATTTACCAAGGCAACCCTATGGTGTTGCTCCCGTACCCTTATCAATAGCACCAAAATATACTGGTGGAAGATATATTCCTGCTCCAAAAGATGGGACCAGTCCTGGGTTCTACTGGGTAAATACTTATAATCTCTCAAGTCGACCTTTATTTAACATCCCCGCATTGACAGCACATGAAGCTGTGCCAGGGCATCATCTGCAAGGTGCACTAAACAAGGAACTTCCAGAGTCAATTCCTAAATTTAGAAAAGATTTATATTTATCAGCATTTGGTGAGGGTTGGGGATTATATAGTGAACTTTTAGCAGAGGAAATGGGTGTCTATACGAACCCTTACGAAAAATTTGGTCAATTATCTTACTCAATGTGGAGAGCATGTCGGTTGGTAGTTGACACGGGCATACACGCTTTTAATTGGACTAGAGAGCAAGCAATAGACTACATGTTAAATAATACTGCTTTGTCTGAACACGAGATTAATACGGAAGTAGACAGATATATATCCTGGCCAGGCCAGGCTTTATCATATAAAATAGGAGAACTAAAAATTGTTGAATTAAGAAAGGAGGCAGAAAAAAAATTAAAAGAGAAATTTAATATTAGAGATTTTCATGAATCGATACTAAAAAACGGNACTCTTACCCTTCCTTTACTNNAAGATCAAATTTCAGAATATATANCCTNAAGATTATCAGAAAAAAATTAATNNTGTCATAGAATTNAGAATCCTTGCNANGTCTTTNGCGCAGTAAGTAATTATCATTGAACAACCAGCTCTTTTGAATGCTATTAAATTTTCATAAATTACAGAATCGTAGTCTATCCAACCCTTTGACTGAGCAGCTTTTAACATAGCGTATTCGCCACTGACTTGGTAGGCGGCTATTGGTTGATTAATTTTTGTTTTCAAATCAGAAATTATGTCTAAATAAAATATTCCAGGCTTAACTATTACAATATCGGCCCCTTCGTCAATATCAAGTAAAGTTTCACTAATTGCTTCTTTTCTATTGTGAAAATCCATTTGGTATGTTTTTTTATCGCCAAANCCTGGANTGGATGATAANGCATCCCTGAANGGAGAATAAAGATTCGATGCATANTTCACACTATAACTCATAATCCCGGTATTCTTAAATCCATTGTTTTCAAGAACACTTCTAATTTCACCGATTCTCCCATCCATCATATCACTTGGAGAGACAAAATCAACTCCAGCTTTGGCGTGGGAAAGAGCCATTTTTGATAAAACTTTATTGCTCTCGTCATTAACAATTTTGTTATCCAAAACGATACCATCGTGACCATATGAAGAGTATGGGTCTAGTGCAACGTCGGAAATGACTAGAATTTNAGGATTAAGGGACTTAATTAATTTAATTCCCTTTTGCATTAATCCGTTTTCATTTAAAGCTTCAGTTCCTTTATTATCTTTAAGTNTATTTGGGATTTTTGCAAAAAGTANAACAGCTTTTAAGCCCAATCCCCATAACGAATCTATTTCTTCTTCTAAAAGATCAAGTGATAACCGAAAGTAACCCGGCATAGATTCTATTTCCTCCTTTATTTTTTCNCCTTCNGTCAAAAAAATAGGAGTTATTAAATCATTAACAGTCAAATTAATTTCACTTACAATTTTTCTAATCGAATCAGAATTTCTGAGTCTTCTTTTTCTTTGTTTAGGGAACATTTATTTTAATTTAAATCCATTCTTTTGGTTTTTTTAAAATACCAACAAGCTTACTTTCTGAACTGTTTTCTTTAGGTTTAAAATTATACTCCCACCTAACAGTTGGAGGTAAACTCATAAAAANACTTTCAATCCTTCCATTGGTTTTGATTCCAAACTGAGTTCCTTTATCATGAAGAAGATTAAATTCAACATATCTTCCTCTTCTAACTTCTTGCCATTTTTTTTGTTTAGCNGAGTAGTTGAGTTTTTTGTTTTTATTTACAATTGGTAAATAAGAATTCAAAAAATTATTACCAACTGTAGTAACAAAATTATATAGNTCATCTACTGATTTACCATTTGGTTTTAAATAATCAAAAAAGATTCCACCGACCCCTCTNGCTTCTTCTCTATGCTTATTCCAAAAATAATTATCACAATTTTTCTTAAAAACATCATAATAATTTTTGTCATGTTTATCACATGAAATTTTACAGACCTTATGAAAATGATTAATATCAAAATTGTCAATATAATATGGTGTTAGGTCAATTCCACCTCCGAACCATTGGTCTACAATCATTTTAGATTTGTTGTAAAGTTCAAAATATCTAAGATTGCTGTGAACAGTAGGAATTAGAGGGCTTTTAGGATGAATCACTAAGCTAAGTCCACAGGCGCTAAAAAGAGAATATTTAGTATTCAAGTAATTTTTCATGGTTTTTGGTAATTCTCCAAACACATTAGATATGTTTACCCCTCCTTTTTCAAAAACATCACCGTTTTCAATAATTTTAGTAAGACCACCACCACCACCTACTCTTTCCCACTTTATATTGCTGAACTTTGATTTACCATCAATCTTTTCAAGTTCTTTTGTTATTGACAGCTGAAGATTTTGAATGTAATTGTAAAATTCTTCCTTCATTATATTAAATTTGATATTCCTTAACAGCATCCACAAAAGCTTTTGCATGAGATACAGGTATATTTGGTAAAATTCCATGTCCGAGATTCACAATATATCTTTCTTTACCAAAGTCATTAATCATTTGATGCACATCTGATTTGATTTTTGAAATTGGGGAAAGTAATTTGGCTGGATCATAGTTCCCCTGAAGAGTTATATTCCCACCAGACAAATATCTTGCATTTCTTGCAGAGCAACTCCAATCAATCCCTAGNCCAGANGCTCCATTTTTTGCCATTTCGTTTAAAGCAAACCAACATCCTTTTCCAAAAATAATAACGGGGGCATAATGCTTAATAGCTGATACTATTAAATTTATATATTTAAGAGAAAATTGACTGTAATCNGAGGGTGATAAAAGTCCACCCCANGAATCGAAAATTTGAACAACATCTGCTCCNGCATTAATTTGTCCNTTCAAATATTCTATGGTTGTCAAGGTTATCTTTTCAAGAATTATTTCAGTTTCTTTTGGATTAGAAAAGGCAAATCCTTTAGGTTTATCAAAAGTTTTTGAGCCACTGCCTTGAACTAGATAACAAAAAAGTGTCCATGGAGAGCCAGCAAACCCAATTAAAGGGACTCTATTATTTAGATCTCTTTTAGTTACTTTAATAGCCTCAAACACATATCCAAGTTTATCCATAACATTAGGGCTTATTAAATTTTTCACTTTTTCTTTTGAATCTATAGGATTAGGAATAAATGGTCCGAAATTAGGCTTCATCTCAACCTCGATATTCATTGCTTGAAGGACAACCAATATATCACTAAAAATAATTGCAGCGTCAGTTCCTATTTGATCGATGGGTAAAAGTGTTATCTCAGAAACTAATTCTGGGGTTTTGCAGCGAGTAAAAAAATCATATTTATTTTTTAGTTTAATATAATCTGGTAAATATCGCCCAGCTTGTCTCATTATCCATACTGGAGGTCTATCAACAGGAAGACCTTTCAAGGCTCTAAGAAGCAAGTCGTTTTTCATATAGTTTAGTGTAAAATTTTTACTTTCTCAATCAAATTACTTATTGTTGGTTTTTTTGCAATGTGGATGTTTTTGGTATAATTTTTAAGTTCATTAGCTGTTGACTCCCCAATTGCAAAACAATCTATGTTCTCAAAGGAATTTAATTTTGCGAAACATCTTACACCGGAGGGGCTAAAAAATAAAGCAATATTAAAATCTTTAAAACATTTTGGATCACAATATGATTTGTAAACCTCAACAACTCTGAAATTATCATCTTGAGTATCGAAGAAGTTTTCGATATTGTTCATGCGTTGATTACCGGTAAAAAAAATAAATTTTTTGCCCAACAGGTTTGTTTCTAAAAATTCAACCATTTCTTTTGAACTTATAAAAAAGTTTACAACATTTTGTTTTTTTTTTTCCAAAAGTTCTTTGGTTTTTTCACCTACACATATACAATTNCTGGNNGTTNNATTTTGATGCTGTGAGAAAAATGAATTAACCGCGTTTTGGGATGAAAAAATAAGTATCTCTTCATTTAAATTAATTGAAAATTTCTTTTCTTCAACTTTTATAAAGTTCCACTGTTCAACCACATGCCCATGTAAATCAAGTTGATTTAACTCATCTTCATTTAAAATTTTGGTTGATAAGATTCTTTTATTTTTCATTTTACTTTTGCCTCTTCTATGTACAATTTACCTCCATTATTTAAGACCTCATTTGCTAGCTTTTCCCCAACACCATTTCTTTCATCGATTTTTAGTATGGCTTCAATGATTTTAGGTTGTTCACCTTTCATTGAAAAGACCCCACCCTTAAAATCAATCATTTTTCCTTTAACTTCTGCAATTGCGCCAATTGGAGCAGAACAACCGCCCTCAAGAGTTCTCAAAAAATCTCTCTCTATTTCTGAACAAATACCAGAATTTTTATTATTTATTTTATTCAGATTTTCAATTACCAACTTATTACCTTTTAAACACGTTGCCACAATAAATCCCTGACAAGGAGCTGGAAGAAAGTTGTCTAAAGTTTCCTCATTTTCTTGACAAATTTTTAATCTAGAAAGAGCTGCACTCGCAAAGAAGACCCCATCAATTTTAGAATCAGTTTTTAACTTTTCAACTCTTGAATTAATATTTCCTCTTATAGGAATCACTTTATCATTAGGATATTTTAGTTTCCATTGAAATTTTCTCCTGAGGCTCCCAGTTGCAACTGATCTAACTTTTTTTGATTTGCATTCCATATTTTTCCATAAAATAATATCCTCCCATTTACCTCTTTTTAACACAGCTCCAATACATATTTCTTCAGCTAGTCTTGTTGGAACATCTTTTAAACTATGAACCGCAACATCAATTTCTTTGTTTAATAAAGCCTGGTCCAATTCTTTTGTAAAAACCCCTGTAATTCCCATTGAGTAAATTGGAGTTTTTAGGTCAATATCTCCAGAGCTAGAAATTGTTTTTATTTCACATTTGATGCTTGAATCTTCGAGTTTTTTTTTAACTAAGTTGGTTTGCCATAATGCCAACTTACTGGCTCTTGATCCCAATATAATTGGCTTATTCATGATTTTGAAGGTCGAGTTGGAATACCTCGTTAAAAATGTTCATGGCATCGTTGGCCTTAGTTGGATTTTCTTTTAGATAAAATGCAAATTGACCTGTTATTTTTTGAATCATATCGTAGGACAAAGATGAATCATAAATTGTAACTCCATTTTTTCTTTTTCTAGCTCCAATTTCAGCATTTTGCTGTTCTATTAATTTATTTTTAAGAGCTTTCAAAGCTGGAGCATATCTTCGATCATGAATCCATTGTAAAAATTCTTGTTGTATTTCTTCAATAATTTTTTTTGCCTCTGGTATATATCTTTTCCTTTCGGAAAGAGTATTGTAAGTTATTTTAGATAGATCGTCAAGATTAACAACCCTAACATTTTTTGTGCTACTGTCGATATCAATATTTGAAGGAATAGTTAAATCGATAATCAATAGTTTTTGTTTTTTTGGAAGTAGATTATTGTGGATTAGGGGTTCGTCAGCACCTGTAGCTAATACAATTATATCAGATTTTTCAATTTCACCATGAATTTCAGAAAAGTCTTTTACCAATATGTCAAATTTGTGACCAAGAATTTCTGCTTTTTCCTTGGATCGATTAATAACAGTTATTTTTTTATTTTCTGTATGTTTAACTAGGTTTTCACATGTATTTCTTCCAATTTTTCCCGTTCCTATCAGTAAAACATTCTTATTTGAGACATTATCAACTTCATTAATAATAAATTGAACCGCTGCATAAGCAACTGATGTCGCACCAGAGGAAATTTTTGTTTCAGTTTTTATTCTTTTACTTGCTTGTATAACAGAATTTGTGAGCCTTTCCATAAAGCTTCCAATTAGTTGATTTTCCTTGGAAAGATTAAAACTGTTTTTAAGTTGTCCAATAATTTCAAAATCTCCTAAGATTTGAGAATCCAGTCCAGTACCAACTTTAAAAATGTGATTTATAGCTTCCGTATTTTCAAAAACATAGCCCAGTTGTTTGAAAGTTTCATGATCTCCATCAGAATTTTCACATAGTAGGTTTACAATCACCCGTGGACTTTCAGCGAAAGAATAAATTTCTGTTCTATTGCATGTATTATTAATTAAAATTTCATTTATGTCAAGACCTTTAGCTTTTTTTAAAATTTTAATTTTCTGGGACTTTGAAAGATTGAATTTTCCCCTTGTGTGTAAATCTGCATTCTTATAACTAATTCCAATTACATAAAAATTAGTTAAATCATTAAAAATATTCATTCAAAACTCTAATACGACACAAAAATAATATCACTTACATTAAAAAAATAACGATAAAAGTATAATAATTAACGCAAAGAGTATACTTTTACTCTTGGTAAGGTAAACATTGGNTNTNANNNCTGTANGNNATCCTTATATAGATTGATTCTAAATAATGTGTTTAAAATGTCTGAC
The DNA here is from genome assembly GCA_002728075.1 of Flavobacteriaceae bacterium. Taxonomy (GTDB): domain Bacteria; phylum Bacteroidota; class Bacteroidia; order Flavobacteriales; family Flavobacteriaceae; genus TMED96. The sequence goes on along the minus strand of PBVB01000017.1, from coordinate 10,296 downwards.
AAAAATAACGATAAAAGTTTAACAAATAAATTTGAGTTAAGCAATGGTTTTTACATGTATCATTTTGTAAATGAATCAGATTTTCAGAAAACAAATACGAAAGATGTAAAAAGAAGTCTAATACAATTTCATTTTTGCGTCAAGGGAGGAGCTGATTTTATTTTCAATAATGGAAATTATTTGTTACCAATTGATCAAAATAAAGTGATTTTACTATTTAATCCAGAAAAAGATTTACCAATAAATTTAAAATTGAATCCAAAATCTTCAATTCTTAGCATCATAATATCTATTAAAAAATTTCATAGTTTATTTTCATCCGATGCTGAAAATATTCCTTTTCTAAGTGATGAAAACACCGCTAAAAAGTATTACGAGACCATGATTATTAATCCAAGTATGAATTTTGTGATAAATCANATAACAAAAGCTAAAGTNAANAATAACATGAAATCTCTATATTTAACCGGTAAAATTTACGAATTATTGAGTCTTTGTTTTAGTAAAAGTGAAGATTCAAGTTTGGAAAATTGTCCCTTTTTAGCCGATGAAGATAACGTAAGAAAAATAAGAAATGCAAAGGAAATAGTTCTTCAAAATTTNTCTGAACCACCTTCATTGACCGAGCTTTCTAATAAGGTTGAAATAGGGTTAAATAAATTAAAAGAAGGTTTTAAAGAATTGTATGGAGACACTGTNTATGGATATTTATTAACTCACAAAATGGAAGAAGCTAGGAGAATGTTAGATTCTGGCAAATACAATGTTAATGAGGTAGGATTAAAAGTTGGATATTCAACNGCTAGTCACTTTATTGCAGCATTTAAAAAGAAATTTGGAATTACACCAAAAAAATATTTACTCTCATTATCTTCGTGACAATTTTTTTAAAGCATCAATAAATATATGAAAGGAGTTTTATTAGTAAATTTAGGATCCCCNGATACACCTGAACCTGCTGATGTTAAAAATTATTTGAGAGAATTTTTAATGGATGAAAGAGTCATTGATTTCCCCTATTTTATTCGAAGCTTATTGGTAAAAGGAATTATTTTAAATACAAGACCAAAAAAATCCGCAAAGGCCTATAAAAAAATTTGGTGGAAAGAAGGATCTCCTTTAATAGTTCTTTCAAAAAGATTGAAGGAAAAGCTGGAAAAAAAAGTTGATATACCTGTAGAACTCGCAATGCGCTACGGTAANCCATCAATAAAGTATGGTTTGGATTCTTTATCGAAAAAGGGGGTAAATGAAATTCTCCTTGTGCCTTTATACCCNCAATTTGCGATGGCAACTACAGAAACTATTTTAGTATTAGCAAAAGAAATAAAAAATAAATTTTATCCTCACCTTAAACTCTCTTCGTTTAAATCATTTTATGATGATAAAAACTATATACGAGTTTTATCAAATTCTATTAAAGAGTTTTTAAATAATAAAAAATGGGAACATCTTTTATTTTCATATCATGGTATTCCAAAACGACATATAAAAAAGTCTGATATTACTAAATCACATTGTAAGATGAATAATGTCTGCTGTGATACTAAGTCAAAGGCTCATAATTTCTGTTACCGTCATCAATGCATAAAAACAACTCAAGCAGTTGCAAAATTCCTCAAACTTAAAGATGGTACTTACTCTACATCATTTCAATCAAGACTAGGTCCTGATCCGTGGTTGCAACCCTACACAGATAAAACAATNAATAATTTTGCAAAATCTGGAGTCAAAAACATGGCTGTTGTAACACCAGCTTTTGTATCAGATTGTCTAGAAACTCTTGAAGAAATTGGAATGGAGGCAGTAGAGGATTTTGAGGAAAATGGTGGAGAAAAATTGCACGTTGTCCCATGTATTAATGACAGAGAAGATTGGGTAGAACTCTTGTCAAAATGGGTTACAGAATGGAATGAAAAGGTGCTTGAAAAAATATGAATCGCTCTGCTTCTGAAATGGGAATAGAACCTATTGGAAAACTACTTATTAAACATGCGGTACCTTCATCACTAGGTATCTTAGTTATGTCTTTAAATATACTCATTGATACCATTCTTGTCGGACATTGGATTGGCCCGAATGCAATTGCAGCAATTAATATTGTTCTTCCAGTGTCATTTTTTGTGGCTGCAATTGGAATGTCAATAGGTATAGGCGGTGGGTCTATTATATCGAGATCTCTTGGAAATAAAAATCATAAAAAGGCNAACAAAACATTTGGAAATCAAGTTTCGCTCACTTTAATTTCAACCATTTTTTTTATGTCTTTGGGATTATACTTNACAGATACNTTAATTCCGCTTTTTGGTGGAAAGGGTGAATTATTTGATTTAGCTAAAATTTACTATGTAATTGTTATGATTGGGGTTCCCATTCTGGGTCTTTGCATGATGTCAAATAATACAATTAGATCTGAGGGGAAACCCAAAATTGCAATGTATGCTATGTTTATTCCATCTCTATCAAATTTATGTTTGGATTATTTATTCATTTATGAATTAGGTTTGGGGATGTATGGAGCAGCTTTAGCAACTACCTTATCCTACTTTATATGTGGTACATACATATTACTATTTTTTGTTTTAAAAAAATCTGATTTNAAATTACATATAAGTGATTTGAAATTTGACATGNGCATAGTGAAAGAAACTGTATCTCTAGGNTTTGTGACTCTATCTAGGCAAGCTGCAGTTAGTTTGACTGTTTTAGTTGTAAATAATATACTCTTTTCACTGCAGGGTGAAAGTCTGATAGCTGTTTATGCTATAATTAGCAGAATGTTGATGTTTATGTTATTCCCAATTTTAGGAATTACACAAGGATTTATTCCCATTGCTGGATACAATTTTGGAGCAAAAAATAAAGATAGAGTTCTAAATTCAGTAAAAAAAGCTATCATTTACTCAACCGCCATGGCAACAATAATATTTTTGTTTATATATACATTTTCAGATATCGTAGCAAGTGCTTTTACATCCGATGTAAATATAATTGACAAAACATCGGATGCACTCATTTTAGTATTNATGGCGACACCAATTATTGGTATTCAGTTAATCGGTTCTGCATATTTCCAAGCAGTTGGGAGGGCTTTTCCAGCATTAATGCTTACACTTTCAAGGCAAGTGTTTTTTTTAATACCACTAGTTTTTTTTCTTTCAAAAATATATGGTGTATACGGTGTGTGGATATCATTTCCATTGGCGGAGCTTCTATCTACAGTACTTACCGGGATTTATTTGAATTTTGAATTAAAAAAATTAATAATAGTTACATAAGCAATTCCAAAAATGCTTTTTTGTAATTTTATTAAAACTTAGATTTTGGAATCGTACTACAATTATTTTAAAGTCCTTCATATTTTCTTTGTTGTTGCATGGTTTGCCGGTCTTTTTTATGTTCCCAGACTATTTATATATCATATTGAAGCTTCTAAAAAAGGTAGTCCAGAAAAAGAAATTCTTACTAAGCAACTAAAAATAATGACAAGAAGATTATGGTATATTATTAGCTGGCCTTCAGCCATATTAACTATACTCTTTGGTGTTTTAATGTTGACAATTATTCCTTCCTGGATATTGCAAAAGTGGATGATTGCTAAGTTATCTTTTGTGGCTCTATTAATTATTTATCATTTAAAAACACACGTTTTTTTTAAACAATTACAAAGAGATCAAATTAAAAAATCTTCTTTTTTTATGAGAATATGGAACGAGGCACCAACTCTACTTTTATTTATAATAATTTTGTTAGCAACGTTTAAGGAGGGAATGACACTATTGTCAGGAGTTATAAGTTTTATTTTACTTATAATTTTCCTATTTATTGGAATTAAACTATACCAGAAATATAGAAAATAATCACGATATGAAAGGTAAAGTTTCTTTAAGGGTAAGAATTTTCTTTTCAATGATATTACTAACAATTTTTTCACTTTTACTAATTGTAGTGGCCACCTATTTCCAGTATTTTGCTCAAAATGATGATTATAATAATAGAAGATTGATAAGAAAAGAGACGCAAGTAAAAAGTCATTTAAAAAATATTATTACCAAAGACACCACAATTAAATTTGTTCCTAAAAACTATGATTATTTTTTAAAAGAGTTTAATCCTATCTCTACTATTCATAAGGTTGAATTTGCGCTATATTCACTTGATGGAAAACCTCTATACTATTCATATGTAGATGACTTTGATGAAACGGAGCATCTAAAGATAAAGGATACCATCATTAAAAATCTCACAAAAAATCAGACCTCTAGGATACTCGAACAAAATATTAACGAAAAGGGAGAATTTCAGTCCTCTTACAGTCTACTTCTAGGAGACGATTTGAAACCATATTTAATTTTATATTTCCCATATTTTGAAGATTTATCATTTAGTCAAACAGAACTCAATATCTTTTTGGTTAGGTTGCTACAAGTATATTCTTTGATGTTGATTGCAACCATTTTCTTTGCCTTTTTCTTGTCAAGTTTTATAACTCGTCCAATAGAAAAGTTAAGGNCTAAAATTCTTAAAACAGGATTATTAGAAAAAAACAATAGGATTAAAATTAAAACCAAAACAAAAGAAATTGAAAGTTTAGTTCGTTCATATAATAAGATGTTATCAGAACTTGAAAAAAGTGCTGAAAAACTTGCTAAAGGACAAAGGGAACAGGCTTGGCAAGAGATGGCCAAACAAGTCGCTCATGAAATTAAAAATCCGTTAACCCCTATGAGACTNACAATTCAGAGTTTTCAGCAATTTAACGATCCCAATGAAAAAAACTATCAAAAAAAATTGGAATCCTTTCTCAAAACATTGATAGAGCAAATTGATACTATGAGTATGGTTGCTAATACCTTTTCAGACTTTGCTACTATGCCAAAGCCTAAAATAAAAGATCAAGATATAGTTGAAATAACAAATTCAGCAGTTCAAATTTTCAAAAGCTCTAATGTCAAAATTAAATCAACCAAAAAGAAAATAATTTGGCCAATTGACAGAACTCAGTGGATTAGAGTACTTACCAATCTAATTCAAAACGCAATTCAAGCAGTTCCTGAAAATAGAACACCGAAAATTAATCTTGACATTTTACTTGAAAAAAATAAACTTAAAATGAACATAGAGGATAATGGGACTGGAATCGTAAAAAAGGACCAACTAAAAATATTTGAACCAAAATTCACAACCAAGTCAGCAGGAATGGGTTTAGGCTTGGCTATTGTAAAAAATATAATTGACTCTTTAAATGGTAGCATTAGTTTTAAATCAGAACCTAATAAGGGAACTAAATTTTCTATAATCTTAAAAAAATAAAAATGGAGGGAGAGGAATTATTAATAGAACAAAAAGATAAAATAGCCTTTTTATATATAAACCGACCAGAAAAATTCAATGCCTTAAATATTTCTTTACTTAANAAAATCAATATAACTCTTAGAGCAATATCCAAAAATGATAAAATTAGGGTAATAATTTTAACGGGTATAGGTGAAAAAGCTTTTGCAGCTGGGGCAGATATTTTGGAGTTTTCAGAATTTAAATCTAAAGAAGCGATGGAGCTTTCAAAAAATGGAAAAGAAAAAGTATTTGATTTTATTGAAGATTTCTCAAAACCTGTTATTGCAGCTATTAATGGATATGCGTTAGGAGGAGGGCTAGAACTAGCTTTGTCCTGCGATATAAGAATTGCATCAGACAATGCTTTAATGGGTTTCCCTGAAACATCTTTGGGGACTATTCCCGGTTACGGGGGCACATACAGATTAGCGGAGATAGTAGGAAAAGGAATTGCAAAAGAAATGATTTTAACATGTAGAAAGATAAGTGCTAAAGAAGCCTTAGAGATAGGGTTAATTTCATATCTGACTGAAAAAAACCAATTGCTAGATAAAGCAACTGAGGTTGCAAATCAGATTATAATGAACTCTCCAAATGCAGTAAATTCTGCAATTAAGGCGATTAATTATAGTGGAGGGGATAGCAAAAAAAATTGGAGTGATATTGAATCCGAATACTTCTCAAAGTGTTTTGACCACCGAGATTTTAAAAAGGGGGTCAATGCATTTTTAAACAAACAAAAACCGAACTTCTGACTTATTTACAATGCTCGTCGTATGCAGATTTTAGATTCTCAGCTATTGCATCTGCGGGTCTTCCCTCAATGTGATGTCTTTCTATCATGTGCACCAATTCGCCATCTTTAAATAGAGCAATTGATGGTGATGAAGGGGGGAAGGGAACCATCAGCGATCTAGCTTTATCTGTAGCTTCACGATCTACTCCAGCAAAGACCGTTGTTAATTTGGAAGGCAAAACCTCATTTTCTAGTGAAAGTCTTATTCCTGGCCTAGCATTTGCAGCGGCACATCCACAAACAGAGTTAACAACAACTAACGTGGTTCCTGAACTTTTTATTGCACTCTCAATTTCGGATGAGGTGGTTACTTGTTTAAAACCAACCGAAGTTAGTTCCTCGCGCATTGGTAAAACAATTTCTTCTGGATACATTTATTTTTTTTTCAAATATAGATATTTTATCAATTTATAATTAGCATAAAAAAACATTTTTATATAAACTTATATTTGCATTAAAGTTGTAATTCAATGATAAAATGGATTGGTGCAATATTTGGTTATATCTACTTTAGATTTGCCGGGGCGATTATTGGTTATTTTTTAGGAAGCATCTTAGAAAATTCACTCCAGTTAAAGGGAGGGTCCTATAGAACCGGGAATTTTCGAAGAAAGTTTACCGATGATAAATTACAACTAAACCTTCTTTCTCTAGCGGCAATTGTCATCAAAGCTGATGGGAAGGTGGATGATAGAGAATTAAACTTTGTTAGAAATTATTTTATATCCAGTTACGGAAAAATGAATGCGGATATGATTTTTTCAAAATTTAATAAAGAAGTGAAAAAAGATAGTCAAGATGTTGTAAATCTTTGTGATTATTTTGTCAGAGTTGCCCCTTATGAAATTAGGCTTCAAATTCTACATTTTTTATTTGGAATAGCAAATGCAGATGGTAGGATTGATGTTTCAGAGGTTAAAAAAATTTTTCAAATCTCAGACTCATTAAGAATAAACAGTATAGATTTTGAAAGTATAAAAGCAATGTTTATAAAATCAACGGATAATGCCTATAAAATCCTTGAAATTCCTCCCGATTCAACTGATTTAGAAGTCAAAAAAGCATACAGAGAGATGGCTAAAAAATATCATCCAGATAAAATACAATCAAGCGATGAGGCACTAAAAAAAGGAGCAAAAGAAAAATTTCAAAGAGTACAAGATGCATATGAAAAAATTCAAAAAGAGAGAGGGTTCTAATGGATAGCTTTTATTTTAATTTATTGTTAGGATTTCAACACGTACTTGACCTTGATGGCTTAGACCACTTATTTTTCATCGTTGTATTGGTGATTAACCACACATTTAAAATGTGGAAGAAAACTTTTATATGGGTTACTTTTTTTACACTTGGACACACAATTTCACTCTTTTTCGGAAATTATTATAAATTAGAAACTTCCTCTTATATAATTGAACTTTTAATTCCAATTACAATTTTACTTACCGCAATTTCAAGTTTGAGAAATAAATTAAATGAAAATTTATTTTATCAAAANATAGTAACCTTTTCCTATGGNATCATTCACGGATTTGGATTTGGTAAATATTTTGGATTTATTTTTCAATCTAATAATTCAACAGAAACTTTATTGCCTTTCGCTTTAGGNATCGAGTTTGCCCAAATACTGATTGTTCTTGTAGTAATCTCACTAAATCAAATTTTTTCTAAAAAGGAAACATTATTTCAAATATGGAGAGTTGTAATAATTTCAATTGTTATTTTAGCATCCGTACAAATGATTTTTTCNAGATTTTGAATTTAATACTATCTTAAACTAATTGNACAAAACAAAAAAATATGACNTTGCCTATTTAAAAATGGCAGAAACTTGGGGAAAACTTTCCTACTGTAAAAGAAGACAAGTTGGTGCCATCATAGTTAAAAATAGGATGATAATTTCTGATGGGTACAACGGAACTCCGACAGGTTTTGAAAATGTTTGTGAAGATGAAGATAACTACACAAAATGGTACGTTCTACATGCCGAGGCCAATGCAATTTTAAAAGTTGCAAGTTCGACTCAATCTTGTGATGGAGCTACACTATACGTTACTCTTTCACCATGTAGGGAATGTTCTAAATTGATTCATCAATCAGGAATATCCAGAGTGGTTTATTCTGAGGCCTATAAAGATTTATCTGGGGTTGAATTTTTAAAAAAAGCAGGTGTTATAGTAGATCAAATTCCTCTAAAATAATTAAATAAATGAGAAATTATATATATCTGATTCTTATCGCAGGTAGTACATTTCTATTAATCTATAATTTTAAAAGTTTAGGAAATAATTTATTCGAATCTTCTAATAATCCTGAAAAGAAAATTGAAAACTTATATTACTACTTAAAAAATTATTATGTAGACAAAATAGATTTAGATAGTCTTTCTAATGAAATTATAAAAGATGTTGTAAAAAAATTAGACCCTCACTCATTTTATATTTCAAAAAACGAATTACCTATTGTAAATGAAAGCATGAGGGGAAGTTTTGAAGGAATTGGAGTAAACTTTTTTTTCATAAACGATACGGTTTCTATCATAAGAGTATTGAAAGGCAGTCCAGCTGAAAAATTTGGTTTATTAGCAGGGGATAGAATCTTAATGAGCGATAAGGATACCCTTTATGGCAAAAATCTATCAAATCAAAAAATATTAGATAAAATCAAAGGGCCAAAAGATTCAAAAATTAATCTTGAAATTTTCAGGCCGAGTTCCGCTGAAAAATTTAATGTAAATATAGAAAGAGGGAAGGTTGATATCGGTTCAGTCTTTTTTTATGAATTGAAAGAGGATGTAGGATACATCAAAATTGATAGATTTATTAAAGAAACGGATGTTGATTTTAAATTGGCCATTGAAAATTTTAATGAAAAGGGGATTAAAAAACTTATTTTGGACTTAAGAGACAACCCTGGGGGTTACTTGTTCTCAGCTGAGAAAATTTCAGATATATTCTTAGAAAAAGATCAAAAAATTGTGATTGTTAAGTCAAGTAAAGGTGAAATAAAAGAAAAACTCGCTTCAGGGGAAGGAATATTTAAAGAGGGAAACGTTTGCATTCTAATAAATAAAAACTCCGCATCTGCAAGTGAGGTTTTAGCTGGTGCCCTACAGGATAACGATAGAGCCTTCATAATCGGAGAAACTTCATTCGGCAAAGGGTTGGTTCAAAATCAATTCCCACTAGGAAGTAAAGATGCAATTCGCCTTACTGTAGCAAAATATTATACACCCTCTGGCAGAAGTATTCAAAAACCCTTTGAGTCCTATAAGGATAACATTGACTACTTGATAAAAGATTCAAAAAAGCCACGTGATCAAGCTATTGACACTATAATGTATTATAGCACTAATGGGAAAAAATTATTTACTAAAGGGGGAATTTTACCCGATAAAATTTTACCTAGTAAAGAAGCTAAATCTAAAAATATTATTAGTTATGAAATTATATGGAATCAATTCAATCGTATGGTTATTGAAGAGGTGGATAAAAACCGTAATTTTTATTCTAAACTAAAAAGAGAAGATGTCTTAAAAGAAGAATTTTTAGACAAAGCAAAGTGGATTGAACTTTTAAATGTACTATCTAAAAAAAACAAAATAGATTTGAAATCAAGTGATTATGAAATTATGTTTAATAGTATTAGATCTATTTTAGTTTTTCAACTTTTTGATAGAAAGACTCAGATTGAAGTAAATAATTCCAATGACCCTTATATATTTGAGGCAATAAAAATTCTGAAATAGTATTAGTTTAATTTCCCTTTTTTTTAAGACGTTTTATTTTAAGTGATAAAAGAAGTATTAAAAGAAGCAAAAATGAACATAGAGAAGAAAAAACTCCAATTACGGCAACTAGACTTTCATTTACAAGAGGATTATCAAAGTCTATTAAAAAGGCATTAAAGATCAACATACCAACTGAAATCAAAATAAATACCAAAATCAAATTTTTCATCATACATTTAATATGTTTCAAATTTATCTAATTATTTTAATTTTATTCAAGTATGATTAAAATTGATGATGTTATTGTTTCTGACGAAGTATTAGAAAAAAAATTTGTTTGTGATATAAATAGTTGCTTGGGACAGTGTTGCGTAAAAGGAGATGCAGGAGCTCCATTGGAAAAAGAGGATATAAAAAAATTAAAAAAGAATTA
>PBVB01000016.1 GCA_002728075.1 Flavobacteriaceae bacterium | reverse complement strand
TATAAATAATATTGGATTTGAAACATATCAAAAAATTCTAAAAGAAGCTATAAATGAATTATCAAATAAAGAATTTAAAGATTTAAAGATTGAGTCTAATTCATTGCTTGATAATTTAAATGATACAAACATTGAAACTGACTTCTCAGCTATGATTCCAGACGATTATGTAAATGCTATTTCTGAAAGAATGAATCTCTATAAAAGGATTAGTCTTTTAAAAAATGAATTTGAATTAAATCAATTTAAAGGAGAAATTAAAGATAGATTTGGTAAAATTCCTGACGAGGTAAAAAATCTTTTTGAACTTATACAAATCAAATGGATAGCCAAAAAATTTTGTATTGAAAAATTGATTATCAAAAAGGGAGTTATGATAGGGGTTTTTATTGACGATAAATCAAACTCTTTTTTCAAAAAAAATATTTTTACTTCAATTTTAAATTGGGCTCTTTCTAATCCAGAAAAGGTAAATATTAAAGAGAAAAAAAATCATACTGGTTTAAAACTTCATATTATTTTCAATAACATATCTTCAATTTCTAAAGCTCTAGATACTTTAAACATTATAAATTTTTCAAATTCTTAATTATTTTGAATGCGTCATTTACATTTTGATCATCTACGACAATTGTAAATTCATTCGATGTTGATATTACTTCAATGATATTTATACCCTCCCATGACATTTTTTGAAAAATAAAATAATACACTCCCGGTATTGAAATATTCTCNACTGGTAACTTNATTGAAATTGAAGATAAGTTNTCNGTTTTTTTAATTAAAATCTCTTTTTCAAAATAAGTCTCCATCTTTGCTTTCATTTCATTNCTAATNATGATATTNGACTCAGTAACTCCTCTAGATGAGGTNTAGAAAAACAATTGAGGATTATCAATTTCAGATAAAAACTTTGCTTGACAAGACAATAAATTNTCTGAAACTTTAAAACTATANTCNATCAAATTTGACCTNACTGTAATATCACCTATATTTTTTAATATTTTTAGAATTTTGTGAGTGGACACAAATTCTAAACTATTTGAAATTCTCTTTAAAGCCATTACAATNGCTCCACTTCTGATTTTTTTTCTAAGCACTANCTCAATTTCAGGTTTTATCTTTCGTGATAAAGAAGTTAGATTTATAATTCCCTCAGANAGAGCAGTTGATAAAAATGGTTTATTTTTAATNTAGTTTTCTACTACGGAAGAAATAGTTTTCATNTTATATTTCACAGTATGTTNTATNTATAACATATTTTTAAAATAATTATTGTTNNGCATTTGAATAAATTTGGNTATATAAATCTTATTTTTGTGNAAAATCCATCTTTAAATGAAGCGCTACACAATAACAGCAGCTTTACCTTACACTAATGGACCTATTCATATTGGTCATCTGTCNGGNGTTTANATACCTGCCGATATTTACGCAAGATATTTAAGGCTTTGTGGTAAAGATGTNGTTTTTATTTGTGGAAGTGACGAGCATGGGGTTGCAATTTCGATTAAAGCATCTAAAGAGGAAACAAATCCTAAAGCAATTATCGACAAATACGATGAAATTATCAGAAAATCTTTCGAAAAATTTGGAATTTCCTTTGACAATTACTCTAGAACATCAAGGCAAATTCATCATGATACCGCGTCAGATTTTTTCAAAAAATTAAATTCAGACAAAAAATTTATAGAAATGACCTCTGATCAACTCTATGATAAAATTTCAAATAAATTTCTTGCAGACAGATTTGTTACAGGGACTTGTCCNAGGTGCTCATTTNANCAAGCATACGGTGACCAATGTGAGAAATGTGGTAGCTCANTAAATGCAATTGATTTAGTTNANCCTAAATCTACTTTATCTGGAGAAAAACCNATTTTAAAAAAAACTAAACATTGGTATTTACCTCTGAATAAATATGAAAATTTCATNAAAGATTGGATTTTGGATAAACATAANGATGACTGGAAAGCNAATGTTTACGGACAAGTAAAATCTTGGGTTGATGATGGNCTAAAACCAAGAGCNGTAACCAGGGATNTAGATTGGGGAATCCCAGTTCCAACTAANGGNGCCGAAGGAANAGTTTTATACGTATGGTTTGATGCTCCAATTGGATACATTTCTTCAACAAANGAGTGGGCTNTTGAAAACAATAAAAATTGNGAAGATTATTNGAAAAATNAAGANACTGNACTAATACANTTTATTGGAAAAGATAATATTGTTTTTCATTGCATTATTTTCCCTACAATGCTTAAAGCCCATGGAGAATATATATTACCAAAAAATGTTCCTGCAAATGAATTCTTAAACCTTGAAGGAGAAAAGATATCAACCTCNAAAAATTGGGCNGTTTGGATTCATGAATATTTGGAGGATTTCCCAAATAAAGAGGATGTCATGAGGTATGTTTTAATTTCTAATATGCCTGAAACTAAGGACAGTGACTTCACTTGGAAAGATTTTCAATCTAAAAATAATAATGAGCTTGTGGCGATTTACGGTAATTTTGTAAATAGAGTGATTGTTCTTATAAATAAATATTATAAGGGTAATATACCAAGTCCGGAACNTTACACAGACNAAGACTTAGAAGTCATAAATTCGGTTAAAATAGCAAAAGACAAAATCAGTTCGGCTCTAGAAAAATTTAGATTTAGAGACTCAAATTCTATGATGATAAATGTTGCGAGGATAGGTAACAAATATCTTGCCGATAACGAACCATGGAAAGAAATTAAAAATAATCCTAGTAGAACGAAAACAATACTATTTACATCAGTTCAAATAGTCTCNGCTCTTGCTTATTTAAGCGAGCCTTTTTTACCTTTCACTTCATTCAAACTTAAAAGTATTCTAAATACTAAAAAACAAATTGAATGGAAAGAAATACTAAATTTCAATATTGTTAAACCTGGACATAAAATTAATAAAGAATCTCTCCTATTTGAAAAGATTGAAGACAAAGAAATTTATGATCAATATCAGAAATTAGAAAAAACTAAAAAATAAAATCCCCCTTTGTCTGAGTGATTTTTTAGCTAACAAAAATGATTTTTATCGCATATCACCCTTGTTATGAACTAGAACTTCCAAGAGGTCATCGCTTCCCAATGGATAAATATCCTATGCTCAGAAAACAGCTTATTTATGAAGGCACGTTTTCAAATGAAAACTTTTTTTTACCAAAAAAAATAGATAGAAATATTGTTGAAAAAGTTCACAACAAACATTATGTTCAAAAACTATTAAATCTTTCTTTAAATAAAAGTGAAATTAGAAGAATTGGTTTCCCTTTAAATAAAAAATTAATAGATAGAGAAATGACAATTGCTGGTGGAACTCTTGAATGTTGTAAAAAGGCATTTGAGAATGGTATATCTTTAAATGTAGCCGGAGGNACTCACCATGCATTTAGTAATAGAGGGGAAGCATTTTGNTTACTCAATGACCAAGCAATTGCNGCTCAATACCTAATAAACNAANATAAATTAAAGAAAATATTAATAATTGATTTAGATGTACACCAGGGCAATGGTACGGCAGAAATTTTTAGAAAAAATGAAAAAGTTTTTACTTTTTCTATGCATGGGAAAAAAAATTACCCTTTTCAAAAAATAAAAAGTGATTTAGATGTTGAACTTTTAGATGGCACTGAAGATCAACAATATNTAGATATTCTNANTGAAAAATTGAATNTGATATTTGATAAAATAAAACCAGAATTCATTTTTTATTTAGCNGGAGTTGACATTTTAAAAACAGATAAGCTTGGTAGACTAAGTATGACTTTAGAAGGATGTAGGTTAAGAGACGAAATTATTCTTAATAAATGTTTCGAAAGGAAAATACCCGTACAATGTAGTATGGGAGGTGGGTATTCAGAAGAATTAAAAATCATTTTGGAAGCTCATTCAAATACATTTAGAGTTGCATCTAAAATATTTTAAAATATTAGCATATAATCCTAAATTAAAAAAAGTTAAAAACTTGTTGAAATAAATTTTTATGCCCATTCAAAATACTTTGTTATATAATGTATTTTTAACAAATATGGGTATAGATAAAAATATTCGCTTTTTACTCGAAAAACTTCTAAATAGCTATAGAGAAAACAAAATATTATATTTAAATTCTGCAGACAGTCAATATCAACCATCATTTAATCGTTTTTTTAATCATCAGGCAATTATACGTAATAATATGTTTTTTAATATTTCAAACATATTATCCGAAATAGGAGTTGAGGTAGAAGACGTAATTCTTAAAAGACCTGATATAAAACANTTTATGTCAACAAAAATTGAAAGAGAAAAGGAAGATTTATTTTACAAAAATTTAAAAAAAGATATCGAATTAAAAGAAATACTATTAAAGCTTGTTAAAATTGACAATAAAAAAAATAGAATAGAAGTATACAGAAAACATTTAAATAAAATTTCTGAAAGCATCAAGGCAAATAAAACTTATAGTGTTGAAGTAAAAGAAAAGATGTTTTTAAATACTTAATAATTATAACCTATTTTAAACCCTCCAATCTTTCTAACAGAATATTATAACTTATAAATAATTTTTTAAGACTTTCATTTAGGTTTTTAATATCATTTTGATTATTATTAAATTTACATTTTAAAATATTTATTTTCAAAACTTTTAATCTACCTCTAATTTCTGGTCTAGAGATAAGATACTTATTTTTTAGGTTTAATAAATTGTCACACTTAATTAATGTTTCATCTAAAAATGATTCAATGCCATTTGGATTCAGTTTTGTTAAATCTTCAATCGAAATTTTTAAATCTCTTAATTCAGAAATCGAATTTACTAGTGAATCTACAAAGGAGTTTTTTTTAGGGATATATATTTGGAAATTATTCTTCAAAGAAACCTCTTCAACTTTAGAAATATCTTTTTGCTTTTTCATATCATTTGGACTTTGACAAGATAGAAAAATCAATAAAGCAAATGAATAAACGTATTTCAAAGTGATTATATTAAATTTTTAAGTGTATTTAATTGAAGTAAAAGTATCGAAAAAAATAAGATATTAAGAATAATCAGATGATGAGTGAAATTTCCGTTTACTTTTATGTTTAAAATGTGATATATGCAATTTAATGGAAAGGCTACTATAATCCATCCTAAATAATTTTTTAAAGGAGCCTTNCCCCCNTCAAATTCCCAAAAATCTAATATGGGAGCGATGGGCTCAATAACGGCGTCAAGCATTACCATAAGAAAAACTCCCATTATTACTTTAATGATTACTGAATCAAATAAAGTTGCAGATAAAGCTGCGCACGAAACAGTTAATATTGCCCAATTAGCTCCAATTAATAATGGCACATCAAAAAACTTGTAGCCCAAAGCTCCTCCGTAATCATAGTCTCCAAAAATGACTCCAAAGTTAACTCCTAAGATTTCAGAAATCATTCCAATTAAAAAGCAAGAAAAAATAAATATGATTGTTTTTAATTGATTTTTATTTACATACACTAGAAGAAAAAAAGAGACAGATAGGTTTAAAGGGGTCAAATTTATAAACCACTCTGAATTTCCGTATAAAATTCCAAGAATACCAGAGAGGTGAAAAATCCAAATAATAAGAATACAAATTAAATTACTTGAAATTGAGTCTTTGGATAAATTCAACTTTTATTTATTAGTTCAGTAGTTATTTTAGCGGAAAGTAAACAAAGGGGAATTCCTCCTCCAGGATGAACACTTCCTCCACAAAAATACAGATTTTGAATTTTTCTTGAGAAATTTGGATGTCTCAAAAAGGCAGAGAAAAGACTATTGCTTGAAGAACCATATAAAGATCCTTTATAAGATTTTGTCCTCTCTTCAATTGTCTTTGGTGTAAAAATTTTTTCTTGCTCAATAAATGGAGCTATTGCTTCACCCAATGTTTTTTCTAATCTTTCAAGTACTATTTTCTTTAATTTTTTCACCTCTAAATCCCAATTTTGTCCATTATCCGCACAGGTATTAACCATAACAAACCAATTTTCACAGTTTTCGGGGGAATCCGTTCTTATTTCTTTAGAGGTTATATTGACATATATGGTGGGATCATCATAAATATTTTTTTGAATAAAAATTGAATCAAATTCACTCTGGTAGTCTTTTGAAAAAAAAACATTATGTAAATCTAAATTTTTAAATATTTTCGAAATCCCCCAATAAAATATTACTGCTGANCTTGATCTCTCNTGAGATTTTACATTTCTTGGAAGTCTAATTTTNGGAAGTAATTTTTCATAAGTTGGATAGATATCCATGTTAGATATTACTGTGTCATAATACAATTTTTCGCCATTCACAATCAATCCTGTAGCTTTATTTTTTTCTAATATTATTTCACTAACAAACTTTTTAAAGTTAAAAATTACACCTTTCCTTTTCGCTAGTTCATATAAACTTTTTGTTATACTATGCATTCCTCCCTCCGGTATGTATGTTCCATAATGAGATTCTAAATGTTGAATTACAGTCATTATTCCTGGAGTAGAATATGGAGATGAGCCATTATAGGTTGCATATCTATTATAAAATTGAACCATATGTGGCTCTTTTAAAATTGTTTCATTCACTTCAGATAGAGTTTTGCCAATTTCAAAAATCGATAGCCTAGACAAAGCTTTTATCGTTTTAATTGACAAAAAAGTATTTAATTTATGAAGTGATTTTTTTAAAAATAAATCAGAAGTTAAATCATATTTTGTTTTTGCCTTACTTAAATATTGTTCAAGGATTTTTTTGCTAACTCCAAACTCTGAATTTACTTCGTTAAAAAATTTTCTTTTATCTGAATAGGCAGTAAGTTTTTTTCCATCTTGCCAAAAATATTTACAAATAATTTCTTTTTTTCTGTAGTTAAAATAATTTCTTGGGTTTTCATTAAACAAATGGAAGAGCTCATCAACATATTCAGGCATTGTAAATAGTNGTGGCCCTGCATCGAAACGATAGTCCCCTANTTTAAAAGACGTTAATTTTCCACCCGGATACTCGTTTGCTTCAAAAACTTGTACTTCATAGCCCATATTTGACAATCTTATGGATGCCGACAAACCAGAAATTCCCGAACCTATAANGCCAATTNTTTTTTTCATTGCTTTAAATAATAATCTTTAGTTATATNAAAACGGCAAAACAACTCTTCCANATACCAATTTTCANTTTTTGTCTTTCTTATAATGNTTTTATGAATTTTACTTTTATANGCAAATTCTTTTACATCATCGAGACTATTCCATAAGCTTATAGTAGCCTGCTCAAGAAANGGAATTTCCCCAATACCCTTATAAAAATANACGCCTTTAGCGTTTGAAATTTCTTTNCTTGCTTTTGGTATACTTTTCCAAAATCTGAATATTTTGATTGGNGAAATCCTTGCTCTAGTTAAAATAGCTACTTTAGTATTTTTNGATTTTGGAANANCATNATTANTTNAAAANGGNTTNATTCCAGACCANCTACCGATAGACTGGAATGGAATTAANGACAATACACGTATGGATTTAGCTTTCTCTAGATATTTTGATAAAAATTTGTTTTTTTTAATGAAATGATCNGCATCACTACTATTATCCCAAACCGATAAAAGNCAGTATGTTTTAAAATCAGGATATAAACNGAAACCAGTNTTNCNACCNGTNCCTAGNAATNTATANAATTTNANTCCNNTNGCNTTTTNTAAGAATTTCTTGGGTAAGCCCATNTGGGAAAAAGCCCAAAATTTATTTTTTTGAAATTTAAATACAAAGAATTTAACTACTACACCCATTAATTTCAAACTTAATCCAAAAAAGAAAAACAGNAATTATGTAANCGATAAGTTAAAATTATAATTATGCTNGCAATAGTTATTAATACNAAACGCCTCNGTAATTNTAGAACTTGAAATTTTNAGAATACAGAGACGTTTAGAAATCAAATTGAATTAAACTGTTTAAATATATTAAAAAAAAATTAAACAAAATTGGTTTTGGTAGACTGATTATTTAAAAAAAATGTATTTATTTAAAAAATAACTCCTAATTCAAATACTATATATATTCAATAGATTTGATTATTTTTGAAAAAAAAATTTTATGACTCCAGGATTTGTTGCCTATTTCGTATTATTTACAACTATTGTGGTTTGTTTTTTCATCATTAAAGACATGATAAAAAAATAATTTGTGAAAAAAATTCATCTTTTTATAGACAGGTTCATATACATTTTGATTTTCTTAAATGTAACTGCTATGATTTTTGAATCTCATGAAAGTGTTAGAAAACTATACGGTGATTTTTTTCATTTTTTTGAACTTATCTCAATTGCTATTTTTTCTTTCGAATACATTTACAGGATTTCTTACTCTTTTATTAATAGCGGTTCAAAAGGCGCAATAAATTATGTTTTTAGCTTTTTTGGTCTAATTGATTTGATTTCTATTTTACCCTTTTATTTAAATCAATTTGTGAGTTTAGATGGTAGATTTTTACGAATTTTAAGACTGTTTAGGCTAACAAGGATATTTAAATTTGGAAGGGACAGTAACTCCTTAAAACTCTTCACTAAAGCTTTAGCATCGGTTAAGGAGCAGTTATTATTTACTTTGTTTTTATCTGCACTTACAATTCTTTTTTCAGCCTCTGCAATCTATTATCTAGAAAATGAAGCTCAACCAGATAAATTTTCAAGTATCACTGAATCTATTTGGTGGGCGACTATTTCACTTGCAACTGTCGGTTATGGAGATGTATATCCTATAACTGTTGGAGGCAAAATTTTTGCAACAATAATTTCACTTGTTGGAATTGGGGTAGTTGCAATCCCTACTGGTGTAATCAGTGCATCTTTCGTTGAAGAAATCTACAAAGAAAGACTTAAAAGAAAAGAGGATTAATAATTTGATTTTTGTCTTTTTATGAAGAAAATTTTTATAATTGGTTCTGGATTTTCCTCTATTTCGGCATCAACTTATCTTGCTAAAAAAGGTCATAAAGTTACAGTTTTTGAGAAAAATTCAAGTATAGGAGGTAGAGCTAGACAATTTAAAAAGGATGGTTTCACTTTTGATATAGGTCCATCTTGGTACTGGATGCCAGATGTTTTTGAAAGTTATTTTAACGACTTTGGTAAAAAAGTAAGCGATTATTACAAGATAGATAAATTAAATCCCGCTTACGAGGTTTATTTCAATAAGCTCGATTCTGTAAAAATTGGTGATTCATTAGAAAAGATATGCGAAGAATTTGAAAGAATTGAACCGGGTAGTGGCAGTGTTTTAAAAAAATTTATGAGAAAGGCAGAAAAACACTATGAAATAGCAGTTAAAGACATGGTTTATAAACCTGGAATTTCTCCACTAGAATTAGTCAATAAAAAAACTATTGTAAGATTAAAATACTTTTTGACCAATATAAAAAAAGAAGTAGAAAAGTATTTTAAAAATGAGAAACTATCTCAAATTTTGCAATTCCCAGTCCTTTTTTTAGGTGCAAAACCCTCTAACACACCTGCCTTTTATAACTTCATGAATCATGCAGATTTTGGGCTTGGTACATGGCATCCAGAAAAAGGAATGTACAGTGTAATTAAAGGAATGAGAAAATTAGCAGAAGAAATTGGAGTTTCATTTAAAACAAACCAAAATGTAGAAAAAATTATTGTAAATCAAAAATCTGCTGTTGGAATAGTTGTTAATGGGGAAGAAAAGTATTGTGATGTTATAATCAGTGGTGCCGATTATCATCATACGGAAGGTCTATTAGAAAAAAAATTTAGATCTTATAATGAGAGTTATTGGGGAAAAAAAACCTTTGCTCCATCGAGCTTGCTATTTTTTGTGGGACTTAACAAGAAAATAGAAAAAGTATCCCACCATACACTTTTTTTTGATGTTGACTTCGACCTTCATGCAAGTGAAATATATGATAATCCAAAGTGGCCCTCAAATCCACTTTTTTATGGTAATTTTCCTTCTATTACAGATCCTTCAATGGCACCAACTGGAAAAGAAGCATGTTTTTTTCTAGTCCCAATAGCCCCAGGAATCAGTGACTCAGAAAAAACAAGAGAAAAATATTTTGAGATTATAATTAAAAGACTAGAAAAACTAACCAATCAGTCGATAAAAGACTTTATTCTTTTTAAAGAATCTTTCTGTGTTAATGACTTTGAAAAAGAGTACAATTCATATAAAGGGAATGCATACGGACTTGCGAATACATTAAAACAAACCGCTTTTCTTCGCCCAAAAATGATAAGTAAAAAGGTTAAAAATCTTTATTTTACAGGACAACTTACAGTNCCAGGACCAGGTGTACCTCCCTCGATTATATCTGGTAAAATTGTTTCAGATTTAATTTGAAGATTAAGTCTGTGGATTCAAAACCCAATATATAATTTTGNATTCTCTTTCTCTAGCTGCAATGACAGAATCTAGCATTCTATAACTTCCNTCTAGGAATTCTTTATACAAGTCAACTTGGACTTTGACCTCAAGCTCCCACATTTCGACTCGCTTAAACAGATTGTATCTTATAAATTTATCTGATTGAATATATTTTCTGTTTTTAATCCAAAANNGNTTATCATTAAGATCAAATGGAGGCAAATCATAAACCCATTTTGAGGCAACTCTGTCAATAAATTGATTTACATATCTGTGTTCAATTCCATTTTTCCCTGTATTTTCAATGAGATAATTTATATCTTGTCCGTCATATGCGTCTGTCATTCTTCTTCCAACTATGTCGGGTAAAAGCCTAAAAGTTCCATCAAGTTTTATTGCTTCAAAGGTGGTTCTAGGGGGGCTGAAAGGATTTCTTTGTACATATTGTGCCATAGGTGCAAAATGAAACCCACCATACTCTTTATCTTCTGGATCATCCCACCAGTCTATAAATATAGAATCATTATCTTTCTCCCATTTTAAAAATTGTTTGGTAAACATAGCTACAACCCAATCAAGTTCTTCGGCATACACTTCAGTATATTCAATCATTTCTTCTATTTCATCTCTCAACTTATATAGATTTTCGATTCCGTCGTCTCTCTCGTCATCTCTCATACCTTTTTGTTCAACTCCAAATGAAAGTAAAACCCCAAAAAATACGATTGAAAAGTCAACAATACCTTTTTTTAGTCTATCATAGAAATCACGCCAAGAAAACCTGTCTCCTAAGGTAATTAATTGTAGAAACCAATTTACTTTTTCTTTTTTTATCCCTTTTTCTTTCTCAGACATTTATTTACAATATTGAATTTATATGTTCTATAAAGATACAAAAGACTTTTTTTTGTCAAATATTTCCGCAATAACTGATTTTAAAAATTCATGAAATTCTTCTAATCCATTAGGATGGAAAAAATTATCATCTTTACTTTTTAAAGATGATTTATTTTTTAATGGAATAATTTTTTTAAAAGGGGATTTCAATGAAATGACCCCTGCTTGAAAGTCTTCAGCTTTTTGTCCTTCAATTTTTAAAGCCAACAGATATAGCAAGAGTTGAAATTGGTTATTTAGTTTATAATTTCCTCTAAAATGTTCAAAATTGCCTTTAAATATTAAATATTTAGGGTCCATATATCCTGTTTTATAGTCTAAGATTCTGACTCTATCATTAAATTTATCTATCCTATCAATTTTCCCCTTTAAGAACACTTCATTTTCTAAATTTACTTTAAACTCCTTTTCAATATCTAAAATGATAATTCGATTATTATNATTTACTAGCTTTTTTTCTTTATTCACAAAAAGTGTAATCGCTCTCTCATATGCAGAAATAATTAAAAAATTCTCACCGGTTAAGTCATACTTATCTCCNTAGTATTTATTGAAATAGTTTATAAGCATGNTTTTAATTTTTTTTAAAATCTCATCATAATATGAGATTTTCATTTCCTTTTTTAAATATGGAGTGTAGAGTTCTTCTACAACCTTATGAATAAGGATTCCTCTTTCCAAATTATTCATAGTGTTAGTTTCAGGAGTATAATCAGGAATTTCTAATATATACTTGTAATAGAAGTCAATTGGATTATTTAAATATGTTGAAAGTGAAGTAGCTGAAAAACCATTTTTTGAAATATATTTTAATTTTTTAATTATTTCAGTTGATTTATCAATACTTGGGTCTTTGATAACTGTATTTTTAATATTTTGATTTAAGATTACTTCCTGAAAATTATGAGATGGNATTTTTGAAAATGAAATTTGTCTTATGTATCTACTTTTTTCACCAGTTAAAAGTCCACCTCCAGTAGATCCATTATTTAGAAGAAAAATATTTTTAGCCCTTTGAAGAATTCTAAAAAAATGATAGGAATTTATTGCATCTTTCTCTAGAAAAGTTGGAATTCCGTATGCTTTTCTTATACTAAAAGGCAAAAAACTGTCATCACGTTTGCTTTGAGGAAAAGTCCCCTCATTNACATGAGTGATTATTACATTTTCGAAGTCAAGTCCTCTAGTTTGTAAAATTCCCATAATTTGAATACCATTCATTTTATCTCCTTTGAAGTCAAGTTTCTTAGTTTTAANCAACTCATTAATTATATAATACCATGCATCTTTTGGAATTTTGAAATGATTGACGTTAGAATCAATCATCATTTCTTCAAATGTGTCTAACAATATCTCTGATACTGAAATATTGAATTTATCTAAATTTTTATTTTTTGTTATATATTTTAAAATTGAAATTGAGTCTTGAAGGCATAAGAGCATGTCTTCTTTAGGACAAAAAACTTTAAGTAATATTTCTGTGTTGAACAAACGCTCAATTTTTTCATAACTAATTTCATCGAAGGTCGAAAATATGATTTTATTTAAATTTTCTATTTTATCAATTTCATCGTTAAAAATGAACTTTTTAGAAAATGTATTATTAATTATTTGAGACAAATAAGTGGTTTTAAAATTATTGTTTNGCAAGCTAGAATGTAAATTAAAATATGTCAGAAAAAACCTTGTGATTGGAAGCTGGGTTAATTTGTACCCCATAGTAACATTCCACTTTTTATCCTTGATGTTTAAATTGGATAAAAGTGGAGGTAAAATTCCTTCATTACCTAAAACTATTAGAGTATTATCAGATAGATTCCTCGTTATTTCAGAAACTTTTAAAGCTTGTTCGTAGTCTGTATTAGTAGATATAACTTTAATTCTCTTATTCTGAATGTAATTGTTAGAATGAAAAAAGAAAGGTTTTTTTTTGTAATAATTCCATTCTCTTTGATATTCTTTTATAAACTTGGCAGTTGAATGTGAATCTTTATCAAAAAAGTATTTGTCAAGGTCCCATAAAACAGTTCCTTTATTGGTATTTAATAATGTTTGAAAAATCAGTTTTTCTGAATTATTGAGAGCATTAAAACCAATCATATAATAAAAATGATTTTCACTTTTGATATGTTTTTTAAAATTTTTTACAGCTTCACGATGCAAAATTCCAGTAGTGCCTTTTCTTTCAGCTAGCAAAATTTCAGAAAACTCTTGATGAAGCTTGTGAATTAAATTCCAAAAACTTAAATCATTTCCATTTGAATTGTTTTCAAACAGATTCTCCATTTTTTGATACTCATAGAGATCTTTAAAAATCAATTTAGAGTCAATAATGTTATTGTCAATTTTATTAAAATCGGAAATTAATGTAGGAGCCCATTTTATGAAATTTTCAAAATCATGCTGTAAATCATTTTTAAAAACCTCCAAGTAAATTTTGTATAGGTATAAATACTCTTGGGTTTTAGAAGCCTTACTTAAGTTAGACAACTTAGCTATAAAGTCCTTTATAGAGTAAACATTTGGAGAAAATTGTGGGGAATTTATTTCTTTAATTAATAAGCTAATAAAAATCGAACATAATCTTTGAGTAGGGAGTATAACTGTAATTTTACTTAAGTCTTTGTTCTCCTTTAAGATTCTTGTAATTGATTCACTTAAAAATGTTTTCAAAATATTTTAATTTAAATTAGTTTGAAAATTCAATTTGTTCAACTGACAACTCATTCTGTTGTATGTAAACAATAAAACCTAGAGTTTGTTTTCTTAAAATTTTTTTCACAATTTTCATGTAGTTAACCAATTGAAAATTATCTTTTTCGTTTTTCAAACCTGTTTTATAATCTATTACAACGCATGTTTTGTCATTATAAGAAATACGGTCTGGCCTCATAATATTTTTATCTGGCAGAAGTATATTTTTCTCGTTAATCGATACATAACTTTTTGAAAAATATTTTTTTATTAATGGATGGAGATGGATTTTTTTGAAAATATTTATAAAATATTCTTTTTCTTTTTTTTCAATTTTCTCTTCTAAAAAATACCTTTCCACAACCCTTTGAATATCTTCCTTGTAGTAAATATCAGACAACAATTCATGAATCAAATCTCCTCTTTTTCTGGGCTCATTTTTAATATTTTTGTTAGAGCTGCTGGAATAAAAAAGTTTTTCTTCAAAACTACTCCTCCCTATATCATATTTTAATTCCTCAGTTGCAATTTTAACCTCATCCCTTTTTAATTTTTTTTTATTTTCTAATTTACCCCATTCGAATATTCCCTCATCAATAGATTTTTTTGACAGTAATATGTTTTCCAATACCTTTGAATAAGAGTATGTATTTTTATTTTTATTACTCGAAATGATAAATAGTTGGTTAACAGCTCTGGTTGTTGCTACATAAAAAACATTCCAAGAATCAGTTTCCTGATCAGCATTTGCTTTTTCATGGATAGACTTCCAATAATTTCCAAATTCAGATATTTTTTTGGTAAAGTTTATCCTTGCATACCCGAGATCGGTTCCCAAAAATTCAGAGGTATTAAACCAAACTTTTTTCGATGGATGAGTATATATTTTTTTATCTGCAAAAGGGACAATAACTACAGGAAACTCTAACCCTTTTGCTTTGTGAACAGTGGTGATTTTAACTCCATTTACTTCATCATTCAAAGGGACAGACCATCTTGAAAAATTTGCTCGCCAAACTTTTAAAAAATCAAGGGGATTTGAAATTTGTTGCGAGTTTTCTAAT